>JAAYOZ010000046.1 GCA_012520115.1 Clostridiales bacterium
CAATGCTTATTCCCGCCGCCGATGTGGAGAAAAGGTTCGCCTCACTCTTCGGCTCAGAGGTCAGGCCCGTACACCAGACAATAACAAACTTCGGCTATGAGTTCGTCTATGACAAGACGGACGCAGTATATAAAATCCCCCTGACGGGCATGTCCCCGATTTACACCCCCAGAGTCACGGATATAGAGAAAAAGAGCAGCTCCATAATACTCACTGTCGCCTATATAGGCGGCGACAGCTGGACTCAGGACAAGCAGGGCAATTACATCCCCGCAGAGCCTGACAAATATATGAGCATAACTCTCAGAGAGGTCAACGGCGAATACCACATCAGTGCGATTCAGGCTAAGAATGCACCCGAAACCGCCGCACACACCACAGGCAGGGCGGAAACCACCGCCGCACCTACAACCGTCACCGAAACCTCCGCAGAAACTTCGGCGAACGACGTAACAGAAACAGCAGAATAAAACTGAATACATCACCTCAAACATAAGGACAGCTTTTAAGCATATAATTTTTTGAGGTGATGTTTTTGAAGCGCAGGATAGTTATAATCACATTCGGAATTTTCGTTTTCGTTGCCTTTTTCGCCCTCTCAGTCTTTGTTTATTATGTAAGCGGCAAGGCAGGCATACCCGTAAGCTCAGATTCGGGAGAGCCTGTTATCATAGTAGATGCGGGTCACGGGGGCTTTGACGGGGGAGCAGTCGCAGATGACGGCACGGTCGAAAAGGACTTGAATCTGCAAATAGCCCTGAAGCTAAATGACATGCTCAGAATTGCGGGCTATAAAACAATCCTTACAAGGACAGACGACACCCCCACCAGCGACCCGGACGCCAAAACCATCCGTGAAAAAAAGCATACGGATTTGCTCAACAGAATGAAGCTTATTAAAGAAACCCCGAACGCATACTTCGTCAGCATTCACCAGAATATGTACGGCAGCTCCTCCTCAAGCGGCGCACAGGTTTTTTATTCGCCCAACAATCCCGAAAGCGAGGAGCTTGCAAAGAAGGTTCAGCAAAGCATTAAGAGTCGGGTTCAGAACAACAATAAGCGTGAAATAAAGAAATCGGGCAAGTCCATTTACCTGCTTTATTATTCCGAAAAGCCGGCTGTCTTAATCGAATGCGGCTTTATGTCAAACGGCAGTGACCTTTATAATCTGAAAAAGGAAGAATACCAGAAAAAACTTGCGTTTTCGATTTTCTGCGGTATTAACGAATATTTCTCAGGTGTGTAACATCGAAAGGATTTTGTAAATGCCTAAAAGCAAAGCTGTTTTTATATGCTCCGAGTGCGCCCATGAAACCTCAAAGTGGTATGGGCAGTGCCCTAATTGCGGCGCATGGAACACCATGTCCGAGGAAATTGTCTTCGCTCAGAGCAGCACATCTGCGCAGAAAAAGACATCATCTGCAATAAAAGCGGTTAATCTAATAGATGTACGCACGGACGCAGAGCAGAGATATAAAACAGGCTCACCGGAGCTTGACAGGGTACTCGGCGGCGGGCTTGTAAAAGGCTCGGTCGTGCTTTTAGGCGGCGAGCCGGGCATAGGCAAGTCAACAATCCTGCTTCAGACAAGCGACTATTTAGGCGCAGAGCTTAATGTGCTTTATGTTGCGGGCGAGGAATCGGTCAGCCAGATTAAGCTCAGAGCGAACAGGCTTAACGTATCCACGGACAAGCTCTTTATTATAAACGAAACCAACACCGCCGCCGTCAGCGAGTATATAGAGACGGTCAAGCCGGATGTGGTCATTGTGGACTCCATTCAGACAATGTCCCTGCCGGACATCGCCTCAACACCCGGCAGCATAACTCAGGTCAGGGAGTCCGCCTCCTGCCTTCAGCGTACGGCAAAATCCCTTAACATCCCCATCATCCTTGTAGGCCACGTCAATAAGGACGGCAATATCGCAGGCCCCAAGGTATTAGAGCATATTGTGGACGCAATCCTGCTGTTTGAGGGCGAGCGGAATATGGCCTACCGCATACTTCGGGCGATAAAAAACCGCTTCGGCTCCACAAACGAAATCGGCGTGTTCGAGATGACGGGAAGCGGCCTTCAGGATGTTGTGAATCCGTCGCTGATGTTCATTTCAGGCAGGCCGGAAAACGCCTCGGGAACCAGCATAGCCTGCATTATGGAGGGCACAAGGCCCATTCTTGCGGAGGTCCAGGGGCTGATAACCAAGTCCAGCTTCGGCACCCCGAGAAGGACTGCCACCGGCTTTGATTACAACAGAATGGCCATGATTATAGCCGTTATGGAAAAGCGTGCCGGTCTGTTTTTGGGCGACTCGGACAGCTATATAAATGTGGCTGGCGGCATCAGGATTTTTGATACCTCCGCAGACCTGCCCGTAGCCCTCTCACTGGCATCGAGCTTTAAGAATGCGGTTATAAATCACGACCTTATAGCCTTCGGCGAAATCGGACTTGCGGGCGAAGTGCGCTCCGTTCAGTTCTGCGAAAAGCGTGTGACGGAGGCTCTACGGCTCGGCTTCAGGCATTGCATAGTGCCCTACCACAATGCGGTGTCCCTGCCC
The DNA here is from genome assembly GCA_012520115.1 of Clostridiales bacterium. GTDB lineage: Bacteria > Bacillota > Clostridia > Oscillospirales > Acutalibacteraceae > DTU053. The sequence goes on from JAAYOZ010000046.1 coordinate 2,562, forward strand.
GCAGAGCTCAAGAGGCAGATAAATATAATAGCCGTCAAAACAATAGGCGAAGCCATTAATGTAATATCATAAGCCATGTTTAAGAAATCGGAAAAGATAATAGCGAACCCTAACCTGCCCGAGAACAAGGTCAGGAAAGCCCTCGTCGGAGAAATATCAATGGAAGTAAGGCAAAGCCTTGAAAGCCTCGATATTGAAATCATCACCCCGACAGAGTGCGGCGATGTTCTGACCCCGTTAAGACTTCACCCCGATATGCTCTGTCATATCGCACCAAAGGCACAAGTCTTTCTCGCACAGGGTCAGGAGGCTTTGGAAAAAGAACTGACTGAAATCGGCTTTGATATTTGTGATAAGGTGCAGCTTCAAAAGGACTACCCGAAGGACGTGCCCTTAAATGCGGCCTTCATAGGCAGCGCACTTATATGCAAGCCCTCGGCTGTCAGCCCCGAACTGCTTCAGCATTATAAAAGCCTCGGCGTCAGGATAATAGAAACAAATCAGGGCTATTCCAAATGCTCCGTTGCTGTTGTCGCCGACAATGCCATAATCACAGAGGACGAGTCTATTTATAAAGCCTGCATTGTCGGTGATGTGGACGCCCTGCTTATAAAAAAGGGCTATGTACATCTTTCCGGCTTCGACTGCGGCTTTATAGGCGGTGCGGCGGGGCTTGTTTCAAAGGACTGCCTTGCTTTTACGGGCAATATTCATAAGCACCCTTCATACGGCGACATCAGGGCCTTTGCGGGTAATTACGGCGTGCAGCTGCTTTCAATGAGCAGCGAACCCCTTTATGATACGGGCGGCATTATACCGCTTACAGAACTCAAATGAGAGAGGATTGTTAATATGCTCGGAAAGAAAAAGGATACTGCGGCAAATCTTTGCGGAGTGGCGACTCTGGTAGTTCTTTCGATTTCAATTATTTACGTTATGAAAAAGTATCAGAAGGGCTGATATGCCCGATATCATATCGCCTGCGCCCGCTTTAGCGAGCGCAGTTTAAAGCCGTTTCAATAAAAAAGCGAAGGCAGATAGCCTTCGCTATTAAATGAAAAACCCTCGGTTTAACCGAGGGTTTATATCTTATTCTGTAGGGCTGAGCTTTGCGGCTATTCTGAGAATCATTCTTGCGTCAGCGGTTGTAATCTTTCCGTCAATATCTATATCGGCATTCTTAAGAGCCAGCTCTGAGTATTTGCTTTCTTTGTCAAGCTTTGCGGCAAGCCTTAATACCAGTCTTGCATCCTCTGCCGTAACCTTACCGTCAAGGTTTACATCGCCGAGCTTCAAGCCGTCCGGCCACTTTGTTGCGCCGGTGCTGAGCTTCTTGCTAAGAACGCTGTATGTCATGTACTGCGGGTATTTTACAGAGCTCCAGACAGTAGGATTGTCTGCCAGTACAAGCCATACGATAAAGTCGGGGCTGTTGCTGTCGTACCTGAAGCCGTTGTGCTTGAGGTTCTTTATGAACCATGTGTTCTGCGGCAGTGCGCAGGTGGACGCATCGATAAAGCGGTCAAGGGAGATATTGTTATAGCCGGTCTCAACAAGCTGTACATTGTGCTTATTGAAATAGTCGGGGATATCGACAAGATTTGCGTTAAGCTCAAGGCAGTCAGCGCCTGCGCTTGCATAAACGGTGTCAACCATGCCGTCAGACTGATTTGTTGCTGAGTCCTTAGTTATGGGGAAGTTCTGTAGATTGTAGCCAGCCACAAGTGCAACTCCTGCGCCCGAAGCCTTAAGCTTCTTGAGTATCTCGGGAGCAGCTACCTGAATCTCGTGGTATGCGTCTACCTTAGCCTCAAGCACGGGATTCATCGGCTCCGGCTGAGGATTGATACCCTCATGGGTGTGCAGATATTCCTTTGCCTGTTCATACTGTGCGGCGGGAACCAGAGCCCACAGACCGGGAACTGTCTTGATTATATCTTTTACATAATGATTATATATCTTAGCTTTAGTAAGGAGGATTGAGTTGTTGAGGGTTCTTGCGAACTCCTGGATTTCCCAGTTTTCGTTAAGTATAGCCTGGGTGAGCCATAATGCGAACTTGACGGGAGCGTTCTCGGGCTGGTCGTTTAAATATCTGATGAATGCGCTGTCACGAATCATAATGTTGCCCGTAAAGACATCACCCACAAGGCCGAGACCCTGGAAGTAGGAGTTGACCATTACATAGTTCTGGATATCGGCAAAGTTGTTGACCTGTGCATATTTGTCAAGATAAGCGGTGGTGATAATACCGCCGAAGCCCTCTGCCACGAGAGTGACCTTGGCGACACCCCTTAAGCTCTTAACGTCCTTTATGTACTGGTCAAGCTTTGCAGCGTTCTCTATGGGGTCGATTCTCCAGTCATAGGTGAATGCGAATACGTTTTCGTCACCGATTCTGTCGCCGATCTTCTGACCGATAGCACCGAATACCTTATCCAGCGTCTTCTGGCTGTTCCGGAACAGGGACATGGGAGCAGGCAGGTAGGTGTACGGATTGTAGCTGTAATCACGAGCTGTCGAGTCCGCATATTTCAGCGAACCGTCAGGATTTGTTGACAGCGGCTCCATAAGACGTCCAAGCCTGTCCATAAAAGTGTCGATAGCCAAATTATGATTGTTCTGAGATGATGCCAAGTAGGTTGCAATGAACTGCTTAATAAGGCCGTTTATCTCATCATTGCTGGGGGGAAAAAGAGTATCTGACTGAGAGTCATTGACATCCTCAACTATATCATTAGCAATAATATCTGTAACAAATATAACGGGAATAACGCTGTCTGAAGCCGCATATGCGGAAAGAGGAAGAGCAGACAGCATAACTATGCAAAGCAAAACAGATATAGTTTTAAATAAGAGGTTATTTTTCATGTACATATTCCTCCTCATTCTATTGATTACATTATATATCAACGTATTAAGGATTTCAACCATTTATTTTTATTTAAAGTAAATATTTCATTATCGGGAATACAGGGGATTTTATGTAAATCATTCCTCCGACCCGGTTCAATACTCTATACCTGCAAATTGTAAATAATTTTTTAAATTTTTTTAATAACGGTTTAATATTTCTGTGCTTCTTTCTACTTGAAACAGGAAAAATGCAACATTTAGTCATTATTTGTAAGCTGTACTTCAGGGAAAATATGGTAATTGCATAAATTTTTACGACAATTTTATATATTTGCGTAACAAAGATGTTAAAATTTCGGAAAATAATATAGAAAAAACAAGAAACTTGACTAATTATTACATAAATTTCTGCGATTATTAAAACTTATTATGCACTAATAATAAAATGTGTTGACAATATGTTGCAGTATTGCTACAATTATTTTGCATTTGCTTATACGGCAAAAACCTTCGGTTTGCTGCGTTTTCAAAGTCAGCAGGCAGGAGGACAGCCGGGAAGATTAAAAAATGAAAAACGTAAATTTATTCGTTTGGGGGGGCGGAGTTTTTTGGTTAATCAGTGGCGCTATATCAAAAACAATCCGGATTACAACTGTTATGACTATTTTCTTAAGTGGACCGAGGAATTTCCCGATTATAACCTTCTTTCCAGATTCGGTTTAGAGGTTAAACATTCGGAGTTCGTCCACCAGATTGATTGTCTTGCGGCCTATTTTGAAAATGAATTAGGCTTAAAGCGCGGCGATGTTTACACGATTTTGCTGCCCACATGCCCTCAGAGCTTTGTGGCATTCTACGCATTGAACAAAATCGGCGTAATAATCAGCTTCGTACATCCTTTGTCACCGCCTGAAACTCTCAAGGAGCTTATGGTTGAGAGCGGTTCAAAGGGAATTATGCTACTAAACATCCTCGCAGCAAAGTATGTGCCTGTTATCAATGAGCTTGGCGTGCCGGCAATCATTTGCAAAAATGCAGACTATGCCGCACCCGTCAGGAAAATCGGCATCAAGGTCTTTGACGCCATAGCAGGCAGAAAGGCAAACAAAATCAAGAAGCGGGATACATATGCAAGAGCCATAAAGAAGTATCCTCCTTCAAAGACACAGCTCAACAACGGTCAGGATGTTGCCGTTTACCTTAACGGCGGCGGCACAACCGGCAAGAGCAAGACAATTAAGCTTACCTCCTTCGCACTCAACGAAATCGTTGACAAGGTTGTCAAGATTGACGGCGGTAAGTATTATATTGAAGATCTCGGCGTTGAGTCCACAATAGTCGTTCTTCCGTTGTTCCATGCATTCGGTCTTGCAGTTGCAATGCACATGCCCATATGCCAGGGCGGCAGAATGCTGACAATGATGAACTTCAACGCTAAGAGATACAATGCCATGAGCCGTAAGAACAAGATTGTATTTGCAGTCGGCATACCCGTTATGTTCAGAAAGCTGATGCATGAAAAGAACTTTGACGGTGAGTATCTGAAGCACCTCAGATTCCTCTTCTGCGGCGGCGACGACGTCAATGAGAGCGTTCTGGACGAGTTCAACTCATATCTTGAAAAGTGGGGCGCAAGAGCCAAACTCTTCCGTGGCTACGGTCTTACAGAGGTTGCTTCGGCTTGCTCCACCAACACCTTCGAGCACTTCCGCCGCAACTCCATAGGCAAGCCCCTTGACGGCATCACCATGGAGATATGGGACGACGAAGGCAACAGGGTTCCCAACGGCACAATCGGCGAAATTGTCATCACCGGTACAACCGTTATGGAGGGCTACCTTGATAAGGACCGCACAGAGAACCTCGGCGTCTACATCGATGAGAACGGTACAAGATGGATTCACTCCGGCGACCTCGGTTATATGGATGACGACGGCTTTGTATTCTTCTCCGGCAGAAAGAAGCGCATAATCATCATCTCCGGCTACAACGTTTATCCGAACGATGTTGAGCGCAAGGTTGAGGAGCTGCCCTTTATCCGTGAGGTCTGCGCCGTTCAGGGCTTTGTGGACTGCAAGCCCATCGTCAGACTCTATGTATCCTTCATCGGCTCAGACTACGATGTAGAGGACTACAAGCGTCAGATTATGGAAAGATGCCAGCAGGGCTTACCGGCATACGCCTGGCCTCGTGAGATAGTCGTCATGAAGGAGCTGCCGAGAACCCACATGAAGAAGATTGACTTCGTAAGCCTTACGGAGACCATGCCCAAGGCACAATAAGCTTAAACTGCAATAAAGACGGCAAGTCCTTACTCACTGCTTTGGGAAGTTAATATATAAATTATTGACTGCGGAACAACGGCGATTTGCGAATCTTTATTGCAATTTAACATAATGTACAAGGCAGATACTTCAGATGGAGTATCTGCCTTTTAATGCGTACTGTTCTGATTTTTATTTCCGCTCCGACAGAATCGCCGCCGCACGAGCTTTAGCTTCAGGCGGAACCCTGTATGACTCCCTTATTTTCCTGACGGCGGTTCTTATCGTGAAGTCGTCAAGCCTTGAATTGCGGATAAACTCAAGTGTTTTCTCCGCATATTCCACACAGCAGACGGATATTGCCCATGCCACGGCAAGCTTTGCATAAAGCGCCGTGCATTTAAGCTCCTCAAAGCAGCCGAAAACACGTTCGATATACCCGTCACGAATAAAGAACCTGATAATCATTACATAGCCGAAGCGGGCGGGGAATTCCTCATCGCTTTCAAGATATCGCCCGATAAAATCCCATAGGGCTGGCAGCTCGTCATCCCCGAACTTCAGAGACGAGCAGAAGCTGTCGCAGACAGACCAGTTATCGATGAACGGCACAAAATACTCAATCAGCCTCAGTCTGTCCTCAAAACCGCACTTTACCGCCCCTATCGCCATGCCCTTGAGCATGGTTTCCTCAAAGTATTCGCATTCATAGTTGTAAATAAAGTCGAGAAAATCTCTGCTCAGACCGTTCTTGGAAATAAGAGCGGCTGTTTTTCTGAGCTTCGGCAGCCTTACGCCCAAAAGCTTTGTATCTGCCGGCAGCAGCTTTAACGAAAATTTCTTATAATCCTCTTCCGCCATAGAGAACAGATGCTCTTTCAGATTTTCCATTTGTACTCCTTATGATGTCATTTTGTGGTGAGTCTGCGCCCTGCCTCATATACATTAACTATGACGCTTTTTGTGGCAGGGGGACAAATATGTTTGCGGTGCTCGAATTATATGAGGTGGGGAACAGCTTCAGGGAAAGGGTAAAAAGACGGTTCAGAAAGCCCGATATAAGCATTGACAGACTGTCCATATACGACGGCATGCACTATTATGCTATCAAGGCGCCCGTAATCGACGGCGAAATAGACTGGCAGGGTATAAGAGAGGCTGCAGGCGGCTGCCGCAGCAGAATGCTGATTCCCGAAAATCTGCGGCTGCCCGACGATGCGGGCTTAGTCAGATTCAGACCGACGGTATTCCAGCGCATAATCCTGTTTAATACGGCGGTCAGCCTGCTGAGTCTTTGCGAAATCCCGCCCGGTGATACGATTGTTTCGGTGGTAGATTATAACATGCTCGACACCAAGAGGCTTTACTCGCTGTTGCCCTACGCTTCGATTGTAAAGGTTATTACCTCACAAAGCAAGCTGGAGGCATACGAAAATTTTGCGGATAAGCTGTATAAGGAGACGGGCGCAAGAATTACCGTCACAGACAATATCGAATCGGCTCTGAACAGCAATCTGGTGCTGAGTGCGGAGGAATATGAGGACGAAGCCCTGCGAAGGTGCCGGGTCCTGTCCTTTTACCCCTTAGAGAACACCCCGAAGGCGCTGTGCATTGGCTGCGTGGAGCTGACATACGGCGTAAAACTGCCGTTTTACGAGGGCATCCCGATGATAGACTTCCTCGGCGCCTTATATGAACTTTGCCCGCCCTCCGAAAGGCTGACCCCCATAAGGGCCAAAACCCTGATGACCCGTAATTTTGAAATAACCCTCCCCACCGCCGCCTTGCTCATGAAGGAGGACATTGACGAACTTTAACCACATGCGCCGCTGCTTGCAAACTCTCACCAACGTGCCAACCCCCGCCCATGCACCCACCTCAGTAAAGGACAACCCTGTACCCTGCTGCCAACCCGCCGCACAGCGCACCCCATAGCGTGCGACCGTCCACGCCACCCACGGCCTCCCGCCCTGCGTACACTACTAAGAAGCCCCCGCCGCCCAACGCCCGGCGCCCCCGCAACTCGGTTGTACAGTTAGCCGGGACAACCCTACGTCCCCGCCACCCCCGGCGCACCCCACCGCCCGTTGTGCAGTCACCCGGGACAACCCTACGTCCCGACCA
>JAAYOZ010000047.1 GCA_012520115.1 Clostridiales bacterium
ATGACCTGGCCTATGAAATCGCCTATCAGCTGATGGGCAGGCTTAATCTTATAATCAACTCTGAAACCGAAAAAGAAGTCAACCCGTCCACAGAGTCAAAGGCTCAGGAGCTTATGAAATACAAGCAGCTCTTAGATTCGGGAGCAATTACCCAGGCCGAATTTGAAACTTTAAAGAAACACCTGTTGAGCGTCTGAAGCCTGAATAAATTAAATAATCACCACTGCCCCAAGGTCTTAAGGATATGGTACTCTGAATCCTCCTTTCGGGCAATGGTGATTTGTTTTTTGCTTTATACGCCGAGGATTTTCTTCATGTCCTCGCCGAAAGTGTCGGCAAGCTGCTGTGCCTTTTCGAGGGTATCTGCGCTTGTGGAAATATAAATCTTGATTTTAGGCTCCGTGCCGGAGGGGCGGACGATGACCTTGTTTTCGTTCGGCAGTATGAAGGTCAGCACATTTGACGAGGGCAGGCTGATTTTAGTTTCCTCGCCGGTCTTTACGTTCACCGTAATGCCCGTCAGGTAATCTGAAATTGCAGCAACTTCCTGACCGCCTATTGTTCTGGGCGGCTCTTTTCTGAGTGTGTCCATCATTGCCGCCATCTTCATCATGCCGTCGGCGCCCTCGAAGGCGAAATTCAAGAGCTTATTCACATAATAGCCGTACTCTTTGTAAAGGTTCTGGAGATAGTCATAAAGGGTTATACCCTGCTTTTTGCAATAAGCTGCCATGTCGGCTACAAGCAGCGACGCCACAACTGCATCCTTTTCCCTGACATGGGTGCCGCAGAGATAGCCGTAGCTCTCCTCCATGCCGATTGCGAACCTGTCAGCTTCGCCCTTTTCTTCAAGCTCAGTAATAAGCTCGCCGATATACTTAAATCCCGTAAGAAGGTCGAAAACCTCTGCGCCGAAGCTCTCGCCGATTGCCCTTACAAGCTCGGAGGTGACTATCGTCTTGATAACGACTGCTTTTTCGGGCAGCCTGCCCTGCCTTTTCTTACCTGTCAGCACATAGTGGGTAAGAAGGCAGCAGACATCGTTGCCGCTTAAAAGCACATACTCGCCGTTCTGAAGCACCGCAAGGCCTACCCTGTCGCAGTCCGGGTCGGTGGCAATAATCAGGTCGGCCTTATAATCGCCCGTCAGCTTGAAGGCCTCCTCAAAGGCCTGAGCTATCTCCGGGTTCGGATAGGGGCAGGTCGGGAAATTGCCGTCGGGGTGCTCCTGAGTTTTAACGATTTCAAGGTTCTTGACCCCCGCCCTTTGCAGAACGGTTCTGACAGGCATATTGCCCGTGCCGTTAAGGGGCGTGTAGAGGATTTTGATGTCGCTCTCACGGAGTATTTCGGGCTCTATTCTCTGGCTTAAAACAGCCGCATAGAATTTCTCTGATACCTCGTCGGGGATATACTCGATAAGTCCCTTATTTAAAGCTTCGTCAAAGTCGAGCCTCTTAATGCCCTCGAAGAAATCCACCTGACGCATTCTGTCGGACACAAGGCCTGCGTCGTGGTCGGTCATCTGATAGCCCGCCTTGTCATAGCACTTGTAGCCGTTGTATTTGGAGGGGTTGTGGCTGGCGGTGATGACTATGCCGGAGCTGCATTTAAACTCCCTTATGGCAAAGGACACCATGGGGGTGGGCTTCAGTTCCTTATAAAAATAGACCTTTATTCCGTTGCCCGCAAGTACGGAAGCGGCTTCTTTAGCGAAAAGGTCTGATTTATTCCTCGAATCGTGGCCGATTGCGACTGTCGGGGTGTCAAAATTCTCATTCAGATAGTCCGCAAGACCCTGGGTGGCCTGTCCCACCGTATATACGTTCATTCTGTTGGTGCCGGCGCCGATAACCCCACGAAGACCGCCGGTGCCGAACTCTAAGTCACGCCAGAAGCGCTCGAGAATTTCCTTATCGTCGCCCTTGACGTTTTCAAGCTCGGCGATAAGGTCAGGGTCGGCGGTGGCCTTCTCTCTCCATAATTCATATAGAATATTATAATCTCTCATAGAATCCTCCTGAAACACTGCAATTTATTTAAACTTTAAAAGCAGAATATTTCTACGATTTACCAGAATTGTACCACACTTTTATGTCCCTTACAATTATTTATTTGTGAGCAAACAAACAAGGGCGGGCTGCTTCCCGCCCTTTAGCCTGTCGTTTAGGCTGTCGGTGGCTTTGTGCTTTCATCTTCGGTCATCGGCGGCTTTGTGCTTTGTGCTTCGGTGTATATACCCGGTTCGGAATAGAATTCGTAATAGTCTACACTTTCGGTTGTGGTTTCGGGCTTTTTCTCATTCCTGCGGTTTGCCGCTGCCTGAGCGATTTCGCCCACATAGCTTTTAAGCCCCTCCAAATCGATTACCTGCGGGCTTATGCCCTGCCCTCGGCTTCTTGTTCTGTTGGCGGCTTCCGTCGCCCCCGCCGCAAGACCTAAAAGCCCGGAGGCTATGCAGATGCAGATACAATAGCCCCTGAGCAGCGATTTAAGCTCGTTTTTTTTCATACTTCCTCACCTTTGATGTCAGTTTTTAGTGTAGTCATTAAGCAGGTCTGCTAAAACCACGCCCACAAGCCTGCCCGAATACGCCGCCTCCTCAAGAGTATTGACGTCCGTGCCCATTTCTAACAGCAGGGAGTACTTTGTCATATCCATATTGTATTTTCTCGGGGAGAACATAATGGGCTTCATCAGACCCTCGAACATATCCTGCGCCCTCTCCTGAAGCTTCAATGCGAAACGCAGATTGGAGTTCCAGTTCGGAAAGTTCTTGATATTGCCCTCCTCGACGCCCGTAATAATCATAATCTGTGCGGCCTTTTTACCGCCTATGACCGTGGTGGGCTTTGCCCGTGAGGTCTTGCTGTAATGGATTGCGTCACGGTGTATGTCTAAGGTGACCTGAATGGTCGGGTACTGCTTGAGATACTTCTGAACGGTCTGCCTTGACCTTGCGTATGCGCCCGTATAGGCATCGTCATGTATGGTCTTGTCGTGTATTACGTTAAAGCCCGCCTCTTTAAGACCCTTGGCTATCTCCTCGCCAATGCGAATCATATTGACGGCGGCGTCTCTGCTCCTTGCGGTTTCGGCGCTGTTGAAGGTACCCGTGTCGTTCAGCACATAGCTCTCCGTTGTATGGGTGTGGTAAATCAGAATGCAGGGGTCCTGCCTGTTCTTGATTTCAAGGTCGATACCCTTTTCCAGCTCCGACTTTATATTGAGCTGCTTCGTGGTTGAGTTCTTGACATAGACCTTTTTATATACGGTATTTGCGTCCTTGGCTGTGAACTCCTTGTTCACGGCCTTGCCGTCATGCTTTTCGGTGTCCTCGGTCTTTATTGCGGCGCTCATCCGTGTCAGAATGTCCTCGGGGGTGATTTTAAGGAAATCGATATTTGCCGAAACGGGCTTAGCGGGCAGATTTGCGGTCGGCTGCTCGGTTTCGGTGGTCGGCTCTGCGGCTTCGGGAGTGTCGGCAACGGGCTTTTTGCCGCCGGTGTTAGACAAAAAGGCGGGGCCCTGAATCTCGTTTACCTTCGCAAGGTTGTTTATGGCCATCTTTTCGAGCTGACCCTTGCCCCCTTCAGGCAGAATCACGCCCGCCGCCACAAGGGCGTAGGGCGACAGAAATTCAGTCACCCGCGGGCCGAAATATGCCGCAGATACGACTATTATTAAGGATAACAGGCAGACGAGGCTCTGTTTGAAGCCAAGCCCTGAATTATTGTTTTCGCCACGCACTCTTTTGCCCCCCGAATTCTTGTTTTACCAGTAAGATGCTTCAAGAAATACTATGATTTTTTCGGGGGGTTTATTCGGTTTGAGGCGAATTAAAAGCCCGCCCTCGCTTTGTTTTTAAGTGGCAGGACAAAGCGGGAAAAGAGCTTCCTGCTTGCCGGGGCGGTGGATTTTTGACGTGTATTATACAAGCGACATAATATCGTCAACCGACAGTGAGGGCTGGAGGGCGGTGTTGATTGAAAGGGAGATAAGCTTTGCGGCTCTTTCGGTCATCTGGTCGATTTCACGGGGTGTGACCATCATCTGGCCGTATTTTTCGTCTATTTCGATTTCGGGTATCCTTGAGTTGCCGCCGTTTTCTCCGATAATATCAGACGCAAGGGTTACTGCGTCCACAACAGTTGGCACGCCCATTGCGATTACCTTTACGCCTATGGTTTTCTCGCTGATTTCGGCCCTGGAATTGCCCACGCCGGAGCCGGGGCTGACTCCCGTGTCGGACATCTGCACCGTGTTGCCGAGCCTCGACAGTCTGCGGGCTGCAAGGGCATCAATCGTAATTACTGCGGTGGGCTTGATTCTCTGCACCACGCCCGCAACGATTTCGCCCGTTTCCATGCCCGTCTGACCCAGAACGCCCGGCATTAATGCTGCTACTGACCTGAGTCCCGGAAGGCCGATTGAGGCGGCAAGGTCGCTGCCTATGTGTCTTGTTGCGAAAATCTGGCTCACGCACTTGGGGCCCAATGCGTCGGGGGTAATGTCGTTATTGCCGAGTCCCACCACAAGCACCGTGCCCTCTGTGGGCAGCAGGGCCTTCAATTCGTCGGCTATGGCGTTCAGTCTGCCGTCGAGCAAATCCGTCTCCTTTGAAAAATCCGGCACCTCGACCGTAATATACTTGCCTACGGGCTTGCCTATGGCCTTTGCGCCCTCCTCGGTCTGTACCTGAATCTCGGTTACTTTTGCGTTCTCCTTTTCCCTTGTGGTCTGACTGACACCGGGCACCGGCTCCTCGCCCACAAGCTCTCTGCGCTCCAATACAAGGTCGGTACGGTAATTCATCTCATCATCCTCTTTTTAAGTTTTTATGATAATTATTTACTGCATTTTTGTTCTTATGCCCTTAAATTCCTTTGACGTATATTTTTACAAATTAAGTCCTTCCGGTCCCTTTTATTTTGTACTATTCTCACATTGTTGTCTTGACAAGCGTTCCGTTTGGCTTTAAACTGTAAATGTATAGTTATCGCTATTTATGCAGATTACTGGAGGTTTTTAAAATGAACAGAAAAATAGGCTTTAAAGTATTAAGCCTGATTCTCGCCCTTATGATTTTTGCCTCTGTACCCTTTGCGGCTACTGCCGGCTTCGGTCCTGAGGACATCAGGGTCGACAGCGACATAACAAGGGTCAATGTCACCATGTACGGCGACAGTCAGACGGCAAGAGGCTTTTCATGGGCCACTAAGGGCATTATGGATTCGGATGTAATGCTTTATGAAATCGACGAGGAAGGCAATCCTGTCGGTGAAATCAAGTATTATTCAGGTGAGGACAACTTCTTTAACGGCTATTTTTATCACAAAGCAGCAGCTCAAGACCTTACCCCCGGCACAAGGTATGCCTACCGTGTGGGCGACCTTGACTCCAACAAGTGGAGTGAGGTCGGCACATTCAGGACAAATGACGGCGACGACAAGTTCTCCTTCTTAGCCATTGCCGACGTTCAGGCAAGCAGAGAAGAGAACTTCATTAAGGCAAGCAAGGTTCTTGAAGCCGGCTTTGCAACTTTGCCCGGCGCTGAGTTCGTTGTCAATGCGGGCGACTTCGTAAACGACTGCACCAACGACGAGTGGGAGTGGTTCTTCAAGTCCTTCTCACACCTTCTGACCAACACAACCTTCGTTCCCGTTGCAGGCAACCACGACGGCAACCTTAAGTGGCACTGGTTCGAGAATCAGTTCAACCTTAAGAAGGGCCCCGGCTGTGACGGCGTAACAGGCGTTTACTATTCCTTCGATTACGGCAATGCACATATCACCGTTCTGAACTCCAACGACATGTATCCCATGTCCGAGCAGCAGCTTAACTGGCTCCAGAACGATATGAACAAGTCCGACGCCAAGTGGAAGATACTTATTATGCATCGTCCCTTCTACTCCGCAGGCAAGAACGTAAACAAGCCCGATACGGTCATTCTCAGGAACCGTGTTCTTCCGGTAGTCGAGGAGCTTGACATAGACCTTGTAATCACCGGTCACGACCATATGTATTACAGGTCAAAGTCAACCGCATACGGCAAGGTCGTTCCGACCGAGGTCATCACCGAGGTTTACAACGGCGTTGAGACCCAGTTCGAGGTCAACCCCTCCGGTATTACTCATATCCTTCCGAACACAGCAGGCACAAAGAGATATCAGGTAAACCAGAACGCAGACGCTCCGATTCTTGACGTTGCAGCTGTTGCCGCTCAGCCCGACAAATCGATGTTCACAACCTTTGAGATTGACGGCGACCGTCTTGTCTACAAGGCATATACCGTAGACGTCGACAACAACAACGAGGTTGAGCTGTTCGACCAGTATGCAATCCTCAAGACCATCGACGGCGCAGCAAAAGAGGACTGGGTAGACCTTGATACAAGCCTTGCAAACAACTATGCAAAGAACATAGTAAACTTCTTCCAGCACATCATTCAGTGCATTCTCTCTTACTTCAAGATGCTTTTAAAGTGATTTAAAATAACAGCCCGAGGCATGAGCTTCGGGCTTTATTTTTTTGCACTATGGACAAACTGTAAAAAAATTATATAATAGATTCAGGAAAATAATGCAAAGCAAACGAAAGGAAGGTCGGAATGAATCCTATTTATCAGGCATATTGCAGAGCCTATCAGGCAGCTTTTCGTGTGGGAGCTTACTTACTCCCGTGGAGAGAGCCGGAGCTTATTACCGGAGCAGGCACAGTTAAGACACTTCCCTCAATTATCAAAGCTAAAGGCATTAAAAACGTGCTTGTCGTGACGGACCAGGGTCTGACGAAGCTCGGGCTGCACAATTCCCTTATTGAGAATCTCGAAAAAGAGGGCATTGCCTACTCTGTCTATGACGGCACCCAGCCCAACCCCACAATTACTAATGTAAGCGAAGCGAAGGCAATGTATATAAACAACCGCTGCGAGGCCATTATAGCCTTCGGCGGCGGCTCGCCCATGGACTGTGCAAAGCTTTGCGGAGCGTCCATAGTCAAGCCGAAAAAGCCCGTTCAGAAGATGAGGGGCATGTTCAAGGTCTTAAGGAAGCTTCCGCCGCTGTTTGCCATACCCACCACAGCCGGCACCGGCTCGGAGACCACGATTGCTGCGGTCGTTTCCGACCCAGAGACCCATGAGAAGTATCCCGTCAACGACCCGAGTCTGCGTCCCAAGTACGCAGTGCTTGACCCTGAGCTGACCGTAAGCCTTCCGCCTCACATCACGGCGGCCACGGGCATGGATGTTCTGACACATGCAGTCGAAGCCTATATCGGAAAGAGCAATACAAAGGA
>JAAYOZ010000007.1 GCA_012520115.1 Clostridiales bacterium
CAATGCTGATAAAGGCAAGGATGCCGCAGAAATTATCCGTATGCTTGCCGCTTGGAATGAGCAGAAAGCTAAACTCGATGCAGGTGAGATCGACAAGGATACCTACGACCAATGGCGTTATCACTATCCCAAGTTCGATGCAACGGGCGGATGGGTGAAGGTTCCTTCCCAAGAACTCAGCGATGCGATGGTAGAAGCATTCAAAGACCGTTTGAAACCGGACTAAGAAAAAAGACGACAAAAAGCCCTTAACTGCGGTAATCCACAGTTAAGGGCTTTTTAATCGTCTAATACAGATTTAATTGCTGACAACAACCACTCGGTAATTATTCTGATAACCTACAAACCACTCGTGGTATAGAATAATGGTCGCTCTAAGGATTGTTATCAAATCGTTATCAAAAGGGGTGGGCAAAGTCCGAAAACCCTTGATATTACTGGGTTTTTAGGCTTTCTGTGATTATTCCCACTCTATTGTGGCGGGGGGTTTGTCGGTGATGTCGTAGACCACTCTGTTGATGCCCTTGACTTCGTTTGTGATTCTTCTTGAGATTTTCGAAAGCAGGGCGTGGGGGATTTTTGCATAGGTGGCCGTCATAAAGTCGCCTGTTCTGACGGCTCTGAGGGCTACGGTGTAGTCATAGGTTCTCTCGTCGCCCATGACGCCGACCGACCTTAAATTCGTCAGCACTGCAAAATACTGGCTCGGCTTATTCTTTGTCTTGCCGATTTCTTCTCTTAAAATTGCGTCGGCCTCTCTTAATAAATCGAGCTTC
The DNA here is from genome assembly GCA_012520115.1 of Clostridiales bacterium. GTDB lineage: Bacteria > Bacillota > Clostridia > Oscillospirales > Acutalibacteraceae > DTU053. The sequence continues at coordinate 777 of JAAYOZ010000007.1, forward strand.
TCCTTAGTGATTTCGCCGATAACTCTTACCGCAAGGCCGGGGCCAGGGAAGGGCTGTCTTTCGACTATACTGTCGGGAAGTCCCAGCTCTCTGCCGACCTTCCTTACTTCGTCCTTAAAGAGACCCCTCAGCGGCTCTACAAGGCCTTCAAACTTAATATCCTCAGGCAGACCGCCTACATTGTGGTGGCTCTTGATTGTAGCCGCCTTGTCGTTGCCCGATTCGATTATGTCGGGATAAATCGTACCTTGTGCAAGGAAGCTGACATCGCCGAACTTTGCCGCCTGCTCTTCAAAGACTCTGACGAACTCAGTGCCGATAATCTTTCTCTTTTTCTCCGGGTCGGAAACGCCCTTGACCTTCTCAAGGAAGCGCTCGGAGGCGTCAACTCTGACAAACTGCAGATTTCTTTTGCTGAAAACAGCCTCAACCTCGTCGGCCTCGTTCTTTCTCATAAAGCCGTGGTCGACGAAGATACATATAAGCTTGCCGGGGATTGCCTCTGACAGCAATGCCGCACAGACCGACGAATCCACGCCGCCGGATAGGCCCAGCAGCACCTTTTTGCCCTTGGTCTGCTCCCTGATTTCGGCTATCTGCGTTTCGATATAGCCTATCATATCATAGTCGCCCGTTGCGCCGCAGACCTTATAGAGGAAGTTCCTTATAATCTCGGTGCCGTTCTCCGTGTCGTTCACCTCCGGATGGAACTGAAGGCCGTAGATTTTGCGCTCTTTATTCTCAATGGCCGCATTCTTGCATGACCTTGTGGAGTCTGTTCTTACAAAGCCCTCGGGCAGTACGGTCACAAGATTTGTATGGCTCATAAGCACCTTTGCCTCGGGCTTTACATTCTCGAAAAGGACTGATTCGGTCGACAGCTTTGCCTTAGTCTTGCCGTACTCGCTGACATCACAGGTATCTACCCTGCCGCCCAGCAGGTGTGCCGTTAGCTGGCAGCCGTAGCAGATTCCGAGTATCGGAATACCGAGCTCGAAAAGCTCCTTAGAGCAGGTCTGGGCGTCCTCGGCATTAACGCTTTCGGGGCCGCCTGTCATAATTATGCCGATAGGATTCATTTCCTTTATTTTTTCTACGGGAGTATCGCCCGGCAGAACGATGGACAGTACATTGCATTCCCTTATCCTTCTTGCGATAAGCTCCTTATACTGACCGCCAAAATCCAATACGATTACAAGCTGATTCTTCATACGAATTCCCTTCCTGTTATGAGGCTGCTATCGAGCTTAGTCTACCTTGATATACTGCTCTCTCTTGGGTCCTACGGAGATATAGCTGATTTTGCACTTTATCTGTTCTTCAATATATTTAATATACTTAATTGCGTTTTCGGGTAAGTCCTCGAGCTTTCTGGCCGAGGTGATGTCGGTCTTGAAGCCGTCGAAGTACTCATAAACGGGCTTTGCCTTATTGAGCCTTTCGCCCGTGGGGAAGTCGTGGACTATCTCGCCGTCGATTTCATAGGCTACGCATACGGGGATTTTGTCAAGATAGCTGAGGACGTCAAGCTTTGTCAGAGCGATTGAGGTAGCTCCCTGAACCATTGCGCCGTATCTTGAAGCGACTACGTCAAAGCCGCCGACACGCCTCGGTCTGCCCGTTGCTGCGCCGTACTCGCCGCCTGCCTCTCTGAGCTCATGGCCTTCCTCGCCGAAAAGCTCACAGGTGAAGGGACCCTCGCCTACGCAGCTTGAATATGCCTTCGTGATTCCTATGACCTCGTCAAGCTTACGGTTGGGGATGCCGGCACCGATGGGCGCATAGGCTGCTATCGTGGAGGATGAGGAGGTGTAGGGGTAGATACCGAAGTCGATATCTCTCAATGCGCCGAGCTGGGCTTCAAACATAATATTCTTGCCCTCATCGGCTGCCTTGTTGAGATAGACGGTGGTGTCGCAGATATGCGGAATAAGCGGAGTGCCCCACTCCTTGAGCCAGTTAAGCATATCCTCTGCCTTTATGGCTTCGTGCTTATAGCCGTCACGGACGGTGAGGTTTTTCCACTCCATTAAGGGTACGAGCTTCTTTGAAAGGGCGTCGAAGTCAAGCAGATCGCCCATTCTGAGAGCCTTTTTCATATATTTATCGGAGTAAACGGGTGCGATTCCTCTTCTGGTGGAGCCGAACTTGGCGTCGCCGAGTCTGTCCTCCTCCAGACAGTCAAGCAGCTTGTGATAAGGCATGCAAATTACCGCCTTATCGCTGATTTTAAGATTTTCGGGGGTAATCTTTACTCCCTTCTCGGTCAAAGAAGCTATCTCCTTGCCGAGATGCTCTATATCGATTACCATTCCGTTGCCCATGACATTAACGGTGGTTTCGGAAAGGATGCCCGACGGAAGAAGGTTCAATATGAACTTGCCCCTGTCGTTAATTACGGTGTGACCCGCATTGTTACCGCCCTGATAGCGAATAACCACATCATATTCGGCGGCAAAAAGGTCAACCATTCTGCCCTTTCCTTCATCTCCCCAGTTAGTACCGACAACTGCCGTCAACATACCCGTGTTCCTCCTAAATAAAAAATCGTGAATTTACTGTTATTATACCTTTATAACTACATCTATTCCGAGCAGCTCTTCGTTTGCCTTCAAAACGGGCTTTACATATTCGTTTAAAAACTCCTCGGTCTGCTCCTTTGCCCTGCCTGTGAAGCTGTGGACATCAAGAAGTCTGTAAAGTTCCTCGGCAGTGAGTCCGAAGCGGCTGTCGTTTAAGATGCGCTGGAGCAAATCGTTATCGTTGCCGAGGGCTTTAATATTGTAAGCAGCCGCAACGGAATGCTCTCTTATGGCCTCGTGCAGCTCCTGACGGTCGCCGCCCTTGTTCTTTACGCAGTACATAAGGATGTTCTCGGTTGCCATGAAGGGCAGCTCCTCGTTAAGGTGCCTTACCGCCATTTGGGTGTAGACCTTCATGCCCGTCACTATATTGATATACAGCGACAGAATGCCGTCGATTGCAAGGAAGGCCTCGGGGACGCTCAGCCTCTTATTCGCCGAGTCGTCAAGGGTCCTCTCAAACCACTGGGTTGCGGCGGTGTAGGCGGGATTCTGAGCCGTGGCTATAACGAATCTTGAAAGAGAGGCTATTCTCTCGCTCCTCATGGGATTGCGCTTATACGCCATTGCGGAGGAGCCTATCTGATTCTGCTCAAAGGGCTCGTCCACCTCTTTAAGATGTGAGAGCAGCCTTATATCCCCTGCGAATTTGCAGGCGCTCTGGGCAATTGAGGACAGCACCGACAGAACCTGATAGTCGACCTTTCTGGAATAGGTCTGACCGCTGACCGGGTATACTTCGTCAAAGCCCATTTTTTCGGCGATTATCTTTTCGAGCTTCTTTACCTTCTCATGGTCGCCGTCGAACAGCTCAAGGAAGCTGGCTCCCGTGCCGGTCGTACCCTTGCAGCCTAAGAGCTTTAAGTTCTTGAGGGTGAAGTCTAAGAGCTCTAAGTCCATAAGCAGGTCGTGCAGCCACAGAGTTGCCCTTTTGCCGACTGTTGTGGGCTGGGCTGCCTGAAAGTGCGTAAATGCAAGTGTGGGCTGCGCCTTATACTTCTCTGCAAAATCGCACAGGGCTGACATTGCGTTTAAAAGGAGCTTTTTGACTCTTAAGAGAGCCTTTCTCATTATGATAATATCCGTATTGTCGCCCACATAGCAGGAGGTTGCTCCCAAGTGGATTATGCTCTTTGCCTTGGGGCAGGCCTCACCGTAGGTCAGCACGTGTGCCATTACGTCGTGGCGCACCTGCAGCTCCTTTTGCTGCGCCATTTCATAATCTATATTGTCTATATTTGCCCTAAGCTCATCAATCTGCTCGTCGGTAATATTTATGCCGAGCTGCTGCTCGGCCTCAGCCAAAGCTACCCATAACCGACGCCATGTTGTAAACTTCAGGTCGTCGGAGAAAATCTCCTGCATTTCCCTGCTTGCATAACGCTTGCTTAAAGGACTTACATAAGCTGAATTCATATTTACCTCCAACAAAAAGAGATGAACCAAGAACAGATATTTATTATATTATTTAGCCCCCCGAATGTCAATATTGCGGGGCGTCAAACAGGATTAACAAAACCCGTGAGCTTTGCCCCGGGCTTTGATTTTGCTTATTTCCCGCCGCCTTCATTCTTGGCAGCTTTTTTTGAGTCGATTCTGGCCATTATCATAACAATTACGGTGATTATTATTATGACCGTCATTATGCCGAGCATGCCCTTCCACATAAAGCCGAGGGATGTCATAACCGTCTCCGTGTTGATTTCCAGTGCCATTACAGCCAAACTTAATAAATTTAACACCTTTCTATCCCTCCTTAAATGAAGAAGCCGAGCAGGATACCGCCTGCCACGACGGAAGCAATCTGTCCCGAAACATTTGCGCCGATTGCGTGCATGAGAAGGTGGTTCTGATTATCCTCGGCGATACCCATTTTCTGCACCACTCTTGCGGCCATGGGGAAGGCCGAGATACCTGCAGCACCTATCATGGGATTGATTTTGTTCTTGGAGAACAGATTCAGGAACTTTGCGAACATTACGCCGCCGATTGTATCGAATACAAAGGCAAGCAGGCCGATTATCATAATCTTTATTGTATCTAAGGTTACGAACTTATCGGCCACCATGCTGAAGGATATCGTGATGCCGAGAAGCAGCGTAACAAGGTTAGCAAGCTCGTTCTGAGCGGTCTTTGAAAGGTTTTCGAGTGCGCCGCACTCTCTTATCAGGTTGCCGAACATAAGGAAGCCGACAAGCGAAACAGAGGCGGGGGCTACAAGACCTGCTATTACGGTTACTATTATCGGGAAGAGAATGCGGGTTCTCTTTGATATGTTCTTAGGATTGTAGGGCATGCGTATAAGGCGCTCTTTTTTGGTTGTGATAGCCTTGATGACTACCGGCTGTATCGTAGGAACAAGGGCCATATACGAATATGCGGCAACTGCAATTGCGCCCATATACTTTGACTCGAGTACCTGTGAAACAAGGATTGCGGTCGGGCCGTCTGCGGCTCCAATCATGCCTGCGGCGACTGCGTCCTTTATGTCAAAACCGAGCAGCGTGGAAACTGTGATTGCTGCGAAGATGCCGAACTGTGCCGCTGCGCCGAAAAGGAACATCTTAGGATTAGAAAGCAGCGGGCCGAAGTCAATCATTGCGCCGATGCCTATAAACAATAACAGCGGAAAGGCCTCCGAAGCCTCAATGCCTACATCGAAAAGCCACTGGATAATGCCGTGTGTTTCGCCCACGCCGGTCATCATCTGATTGATTACTCCCGAAAAGGGCAGGTTTACAAGGATTGCGCCGAAGCCCATGGGTAAAAGCAATGCCGGCTCAAAGTCCTTTGACAAGGCAAGGTAAATAAGCAGACCGCCTATTACATACATGACTACCATCTGCCATGTGATACCCATTATTCCCGATACAAGGAATTCCAAAAAAATCACCCCAAAAAATATTTCAGCCCGCCGTGCAAAGATAGGACAATGAAGCAGTTGCGTACGGCAGTCTGATGAATAAATCGGAAGAGATTTTAGAACATTTACAAAAGAACGAAAAAACTAAAATCAGTGAAGAAAACTACATTTTCACGTCTGTGTTTTTTTCGGCTCACGAGTACCTGTCCCGAAAAAACCCCATCCAACCCCATTTTAAAGAGAGTATAACCTAAGCTTGTAAATTTTTCAAGTACTAATTTGATGTATATTAATTCATTTGAAAATCCCGTCTTTTCACCGGGAGGCAAAACCGTGATTCCGTCGGTTTGATTCTCCGGCGGGTTTCAAAGAATTACGGGTAAATCCCTGTAATATTATGACACACTTTAGTTATCACGGCAAGGGGTTTTATGAGTTTCTCTCTTATTATTTATTTTCACTATTTGTGAGGGTTTGAAACGAAAGGGATATTAGGCGAGAATAAATATACAATATTGATAAAATCGTGCAAGAATCAGAGAATATTTATACAGTATTTACAAAGTCAAATTTAGCGCTCGGGAACTATTGACAAGCTATTGACGCACCTCTATAATTAAGTAAATATAAACGCACCGCTTTTTGGGCGGCCGACTCTGACAAACACTTTCCGCCTGCTGACGACACTTATTGTACCGGTATCCCGTCAGCGTGTTTTTTTGTAATCAGGCAGGCTCTGCTCTGCCCCGTAATGCAAAATAAGGGAAATGTTTTGAGTACAGAGTCGGGAATGTCAGGGCATCTGCATTGTGACTTTGGGGTTTATATTAAGCTTTAAGAAAAGGACTGGTTGCTCTATGAGAAAAGCTTATATTGTGCTTGAGGGCGGCAAGGTTTTTGAGGGCTACGGCTTCGGGGCCGAGCGTGACGCCATCGGAGAGATAGTTTTTACAACAGGCATGTGCGGATATATCGAGACGCTGACCGACCCGAGCTATTACGGCCAGATTGTTCTTCAGACCTTTCCTCTTATCGGCAACTACGGCTTTATTTCGGAGGATGTCGAAAGCGATAAAAGCTATGTTAAAGGATATATCGTTCGTGAGTGGTGCGAATACCCGTCTAACTTCCGCAGCGAAGGAGACATTAATGAGTATTTGAAAAGCCAGGGCATTCCGGGAGTTTACGGAGTAGATACAAGAGAATTGACAAGGATAATCAGAGAGCATGGCGTTATGAACGCTATGATTACGGATGATTTGAGCAAGGTCAATCCGAAGGAATTAAATGAATATTCTATTATTGATGCGGTTAAAGGTGTAAGCAGCGGCAAACAATCTATTCTGACACCCGAAGCCGATATTTTATACTCTGTTGTGCTTATTGACTACGGCGCAAAGCTGAATATCACAAGGGAGCTATTAAAGCGTGGCTGCAAGGTACATATAGTTCCGTCAACCACTACGGCTGAGGAAATCCTCTCTTTGAACCCGGACGGCATTATGCTTTCAAACGGCCCCGGCGACCCGGCGGAAAATGTGGAGTGCATAGAGGTCATAAAGAAGCTGCTCGGAAAGAAGCCCATATTCGGCATTTGCCTCGGTCACCAGCTGCTGGCACTTGCAAACGGAGGCAGGACCGAGAAGCTCAAATACGGCCACAGGGGCGCAAATCAGCCCGTCAAGCAGCTTTCAAGCGGCAGGGTATATATCACAAGCCAGAATCACGGCTATGTTGTTGTAAATGAAACAGTAGAGAAAAACGGCGGCAAGGTAAGCCTTATCAATGCAAACGACGGAACCTGCGAGGGAGTCGACTACCCTGAGCTGAATGCCTTCTCCACCCAGTTCCATCCGGAGGCCTGCTCGGGACCTATGGATACGAGCTTTATGTTCGACCGCTTTACAGACCTGATGAGGAGTGAGAAAAATGCCGTTAAATAATGATATTAAGAAGGTTCTGGTAATAGGCTCCGGTCCCATAGTCATCGGACAGGCTGCGGAGTTTGACTATGCGGGCGCACAGGCCTGCACCGTTTTAAAGCAGGCAGGTCTTGATGTAGTTCTCGTCAACTCCAACCCGGCAACAATCATGACGGACAAGACCCTTGCCGACGAGATATATCTTGAGCCGCTCAACGAGGAGACAATCAAGAGGATTATTATTAAAGAAAAGCCCGACAGCCTGCTTGCAAGCCTCGGCGGTCAGACGGGTCTGACAATTGCAATGCAACTTTCAAAGGAGGGCTTCCTCGAAAAGCACGGCGTAAAGCTCCTCGGCACCAATGCCCAGTCCATTAGCAAGGCCGAGGACAGAGAGATGTTCAAGAACACGATGCTTGAAATCGGTCAGCCCATAATTCCCTCGGACATTGCAACGGATATTGAGACCGCAAAGGAAATCGCAAGGAGAATAGGCTATCCCGTTATAGTCCGCCCCGCCTTTACCCTGGGAGGTGCCGGCGGCGGCGTTGCATATAATGAGGCGGAGCTTGACATTATATGCAGAAACGGCCTTATGCTCTCCCCCATTACTCAGGTACTTATCGAGAAATACATCTACGGCTGGAAGGAAATCGAGTTCGAGGTCATGCGTGACAGGGCCGGCAACACCATTGCCGTCTGCAGCATGGAGAATGTGGACCCGGTGGGCGTTCATACGGGCGACAGCATTGTCGTGGCTCCCGCAGTCACCCTTTCAAACAAGGAATACCAGCTGCTCAGAACCGCTTCACTTGACATTATCACGGCGCTGGGCATTGAGGGCGGCTGCAACTGCCAGTTTGCCCTTAACCCGGACAGCTTTGAGTATGCGGTAATCGAAGTCAACCCCCGTGTTTCACGCTCCTCCGCTCTTGCAAGTAAGGCGACCGGCTACCCGATTGCAAAGGTCACCACAAAGATTGCCCTCGGCTACACTCTTGATGAAATCAACAACGACATCACCGGCAAGACCTGCGCCTGCTTTGAGCCGGCAATCGACTACATAGTTGTCAAGCTGCCGAAATGGCCATTTGACAAATTTATAGATGCGGGTCACAACCTCGGCACTCAGATGAAGGCGACCGGCGAGGTTATGTCAATCGCTCCGACCTTTGAAATGGCTATGATGAAGGCTGTCAGGGGCGCAGAAATCGGCCTTGACACGCTCAATCTGCCTTCAATGAAGAATGTGGATATAAGAGAGCAGCTTCACAGCGTTGACGATGTAAGACTGTTCGCAGTATTTGAGGCAATTAAGCAGGGTATCAGCATTGACGAGATATTTGAAATCACGAAAATCGACAGGTGGTTTATAGCAAAGCTCAAGAACCTTGCGGATTATGAGAAGCTAATCGCAGGCAAAAAGCTCGACGAGGAGCTTTATGTGAAAGGCAAGAAGCTCGGCTACACAGACGCCGCCTTAAAGAGAATTAGCGGCAACGAGCTGCCCGCCACAAGGGACGCAGTGTACAAGATGGTTGACACCTGCGCCGCAGAGTTCGATGCGGAAACACCCTACTTCTATTCAAGCTATGACAATGACTGCGAAGCAAGGCAGTACAAGAGAAGCGGCAAGGACAGGATAATAGTTCTCGGCTCCGGCCCCATAAGAATCGGTCAGGGCATCGAGTTCGACTACTCCTCCGTTCACTGCGTAAGGACGCTTAAAAACATCGGCTATGAGGTTATCATCATAAACAATAACCCGGAGACCGTATCTACTGACTTTGACACCTCAGACAGGCTTTACTTTGAGCCGCTGACTCCTGAGGATGTTATGAACATAATCAAGGTCGAAGACCCGATAGGCGTTGTCGTTGCCTTCGGCGGTCAGACCGCTATAAAGCTGACGAAGTTTTTGAATGATGCGGGTATTCAGATTCTCGGCACTTCAGCAGAGAGCATTGATATTGCCGAGGACAGAGAGCGTTTTGACGCACTGCTGGAGACCTTTAATATCAGCCGTCCCGCAGGCATGAGCGCAATGACTAAGGAGGAAGCTCTGAGTGCCGCAAATACTCTGGGCTATCCCGTACTTGTACGCCCCTCTTATGTTATCGGCGGTCAGAATATGACCATAGCCTACAACGACGATGATGTAAGCCAGTATATGGATTTGATTCTCAGGCAGAAAATCACCAACCCAGTACTGATTGACAAGTATATGATGGGCATTGAGCTTGAGGTCGACGTCATTTCCGACGGCGAGGATGTATTAATACCCGGCATTATGCAGCACATTGAGCGTGCGGGCGTTCACTCCGGCGACTCGATTGCAGTTTATCCGCCCTTCAGCATAAACGACATTATGCTCAAAAATGTCATCGATTGCTCCGAAAAGCTCGCCCTCGCTATGAAAACAAAGGGTCTTGTAAACATACAGTACCTCATCTATCAGAACAAGCTCTATGTTATAGAGGTCAACCCCCGTGCTTCAAGGACTATCCCCTATATAAGCAAGGTCACGGGCGTGCCGATGGTTGAGCTTGCAACTAAGATTATGCTCGGCGCAAAACTTAAAGATTTGGGCTTCGGCACCGGTCTTTACAAGACTCCGCCCTATTACTCAGTAAAGGTTCCCGTATTCTCCTTTGAAAAGCTGCTTGACGTTGACTCCTCCTTAGGCCCGGAAATGAAGTCCACAGGCGAGGTCTTAGGCATAGGCAAGACCCTTGAGGAAGCACTGTTCAAGGGACTTGTTTCGGCGGGCTTTAAGATTCCTTCCCCCTCATACGAAAAGCAGCCGGGTATCTTCATCACCGTCAGCCATCAGGATAAGCTGGAGATAGTAAAGCTTGCTAAGACCCTTGACGATTTGAACTTTAAGTTCTACGCCACAAGGGGTACCGCAAGGGCTATTGAACAGCTTGGCATTGATGTTGAGGTTGTTGACAAGCTTGCCGACGACGACAGCGTTATGGACCTGCTTGAAGAGGGCAAGATTGACTATATTGTTTACACGGGAGCTAAAAGAAGGTCCGACGCAGTGGACTTCAGAAAGCTTCATCGCCGTGCGGTTCAGCTTTCCGTCGCCTGCCTGACCTCCCTTGATACGGCAAACGCCTTGGCGGATATCATCGCAAGCAGGTTCAACCTTAACAATACGGAGCTTGTCGATATTAACCATATGAGAACAAAGCGGGAGCGTCTGCACTTTGCGAAGATGCAGGGCACCGGCAATGACGCAATCTACATCGACAACAGCTCGGGCGTAATCACCTGCCCCGAATCCCTTGCAATTAACTTTACCAACCGCC
>JAAYOZ010000048.1 GCA_012520115.1 Clostridiales bacterium
CAAGCCTGTGATTTCTGACCCTGACGGTTGCTGCGGGGCCGTCCTGGATAGAAACCTTTATGTCGCCGTCAACAATGTGACTTGCCGAGAATTGGCCGATCGGGTCGTTGTTTCCTATCTGTGAAACCGCAACGCAGATTGTATAGAACATAAGGCTTGTGCTGATTCTGAAAAATTCTTCATCCTCAAGCTTCTCCGGCTCAGGACGCATGTAAGCGGCAAGCATGTCGGTAAGCTTGGTGAAGGTCTTTAAAAGGAAGGGAATCTTTGTGAATCCCTTTGTAGGAATGGGGGTAACGGTGCCGTCAATCAAGCCGTTGAATTTCTCGCAGCTGGAGAAGGGGATTTTGATATCCGCATCGGGCAGAAGCGAGTCAACCATCCTACATCTGCCGTTTCTGAAGGTAATGGTGGCAACGGGGCCGCCCTTTACATCAAAAGCGATGGATATAGGCTTTTTGTTTGTGAGCAGTGCACTTGCGTTCGGGTCAAGCTCACACAGATTTTCCAAAGTACCCAGAATAGCATACATGTTTATGTATGCAAGTGTTTTTGCATCCGTCAAGACTTATTCCTCCTCTTTAGTAGTTTGAATTTAACCGCATTTCTTCGGATATGTTAATAAGGCTCGCTCCTCTTTATTTTTGCCTTTAAATGAAGAATCCGGGAAAAATGCGGGCGCATACATAGATATTATAGCATTTGATGTATAAACTTACCATATTAATTTTAATTTTTATTTAATTGTTTTTGATATTGCACAATTTGTTAATAATTTGTAAGTCTTAATTCACAGAGTCTTCCAGAATTCAGCATAGAATAAAATTGATTTCAGTAAAGCCGGTGGAGGGCTGAAATCAAAGATAAAGCATTAAATGTCCCCGCGAGAGAGAATAAAGATAAGTTTATGTTTGTTTACTATTGTTCAGTTGCGGCGAAGCCGGACTTTTTTACAACGCCTTAGTACAAGGCTTTGTTGCCTTTGAAGCTTCAAAACTATTAAAAAACACAGTATTGCAACAGGTATTGTTTGACTCAGATTCGAGTTTGCTTTTCATTTTCCCGGCAAACATAATCTGCATGCTTTGCGCCGTGATTATCCTGATTTTCCTAAGGAAATACTTCAGACTCTCCTCAATTGTGCTGTTCCTCGCTTATGTACCCGTGTTTATTGTTTCTTTGCTTACGGCGGAGTTTACAGACCAGACAACAAGGTTCCCCATATACGGCAAAAGAAACTGGTTTATCACTCCATACTATTTATTATTATTTGCCTTCACTGTTTATGTAATTGTCCGGCTTGCGATTGATACAAAAAAGATTTTCTCGAAAAAGAATGAAAACAGCATGAATTGATACAAAAGAATGGTGGGCGGGACTCGCCCTCTTTGATAAAAAATAAACAATATTTAGTGTTCGCCTTGATTTTTTGAGAATTTAAGTGTAAAATAAAAGGGCAATATATCTGAACTTACACCGATTTGCAGGGTACAGTACATACTGTGCTTTGTATAATATTGTGTAACTTTAATTCTGGAGGATTATTAAATGGATAGAAAAGTGCTTGTTGAAACTTCGGCAAGACATGTACATCTTTCAAGGGAACACCTTGATATTCTGTTTGGCAAGGGTTATGAGCTGACTCCCAAGAAGGAGCTTTCGCAGCCCGGTCAGTATGCTTGTGAGGAGAGGGTTGCTGTTGTCGGTCCGAAGGGCACTTTTCCCTCTGTCGCTATATTAGGTCCCGTCAGACCTGCTTCGCAGGTTGAGGTTTCCGCCTCTGACGCCCGCACCTTGGGTCTTACCCCTCCCGTCAAGGAGTCCGGCGATATTAAAGGCAGCGCAGGCTGCAAGCTGGTCGGCCCCAAAGGCGAAGTAGAAATCTCTGAGGGCGTTATAATCGCCAAGAGGCACATTCACCTTGACCCCGCCACTGCCGAGAAGTTCTCGGTTCAGGATAAGCAGGTCGTCAGCGTTAAGGTAGAAAGCGACGAGCGCTCACTTATCTTCGGAGATGTTGTGGTAAGAGTCAATCCGAATTTTGCTCCCGCAATGCACATAGACACAGACGAATCAAACGCCGTCCTTGCCTGCGGCGAGGTAATGGGTGTCATTATCGACTGAAAAAAGATGCTTGTACATAAGTACAAGCATTTTTATATGGTACGCAAACTTACAAAAGGAGTGTTCTACTTGTCGAATACCGAAAAGCCAAAGCTCTCTAAAAGGGATAACATCATTCAGGCAGTCAAATTCGCTCTGTTTTCGGCCTCGGCGGGACTTATTCAGCTGGGCAGCTTCAGCCTGCTTGACCTTGCGACCGGATGGTCCTACTGGCCGAAATACCTCCTCGCCCTGACCTTGTCCGTGCTGTATAACTTTACCTTAAACAGAAGATTCACCTTTAAATCCGCCAACAATGTGCCCCTTGCCATGCTGCTCGTAGCCCTTTACTATGCGGTTTTCACTCCTCTGTCCACATGGTGGGGTGATGCCCTTGATAAAATAGGCTGGAACGAGTATCTGATTCTTGCCCTTACCATGCTTGCAAACTTCGTCACCGAGTTCCTATATCAGCGCTTTGTCGTGTTCGGCAAATCCATCAATACAAACGACCTGGCTAAGAAGGAACAGATGAAGAATAAAGCGGCGGATGAGGACGCTGCAAATAATTAGCTTTCCGGCGGACGCTGAGCCGCAGCCATAAACTCAGGCCTTTAAAGACTAGTGCGAAGCCCGATGGTTTTACTGCCATCGGGCTTTGCCATTTTATTCATCTTTTAAGTCGGCATGTATGTTTGCCCTTGCGTTCTCTATATGCTCTCTTGTGAGCCTTTCGGCCTTTTCGCCGTCACGCTCTTTTATCGCCTTCAGAATCTCGATATGCTCTGCGGTGGCTATCTTTGCCCTGTCGTTGGAGGCAAAGGACAGCTCCCTCGCCCTGCCTATGTAGTTGTGGAAGGATTTGAGCGTGTTGCGAAGGGGGTTGGAGCCGCTGGCGGCATAGAGAATGCTGTGAAACTCGGTGTCCATATTTCTGCTTTTGGCTATGTCGCCCTTTTCGGCGTAGAAGCTCTCAAGCTCTAAAATCTCTTCAAGCTTTTTTATCTCGTCGTCGCTGATTCGCTCCGCCGCCCACTTTGAGGCAAGGCCCTCGATAAGCAGCCTGATGGTGTATATGTCGTCAATATCCTTTTTGGAGATGCCGACGACCACCGCACTTTTATTCTGCGACAGCCTGACAAGCCCTAACTGCTCAAGCTGGAAAATCGCTTCCCTGACGGGGGTGCGGCTGACGCCGAGCTCCGTTGAGATTTTGCTCTCGGTCAGAACCGTACCGGGGGCGAGGTTGCCCGAAAGTATTTCGCTTTCGAGATATGAGAAGACCTTTGAGGTCAGGGACCCGCTCTTTTCGCTGCTCTCAAAAATGCTCATACTATACCCCCTTTCGGATATTGCTAAATGCCTGCGAGGTCAGGTGCGTACTCTTTAATCAAGTCCTCAAGCTCGTCGTTGCTGATGACGGTTTCTCTGCCGCTCTTGTACTGCTGATCTACCCATTCCTTGATTTTTATAACAAGCTCGCTCTGCTTTGTTACTGCCCTGTCCCCCGATAGATTATACCTGTCGTTAATCCAATATGCAATACCCGCAAGGCCTGAGGCGTTGTTAACAGCCACGCCTGCACCACGGTTGAGAATGGCCTTTGTGTCAAAGATATTATAGATTTCCTCGTCCTTCATCAGTCCGTCGGCGTGTATGCCCGCCCTTGTCTGATTGAAGTCCCTGCCCACAAAGGGGGTCATGGGAGGAATCTGATAGCCCATTTCTTCCTCGAAATATCTTGCAATTTCGGTGATTGCGGTGGTGTCCATGCCGTCGGTAGTGCCTCTTAAGGAGATGTACTCCATAACCATGGCTTCAAGGGGTACGTTGCCCGTCCTCTCGCCTATACCGAGCAGCGAGCAGTTGACGGCGGAAGCTCCGTAAAGCCACGCAGTACCCGCATTTACGACTGCCTTGTAGAAGTCGTTGTGGCCGTGCCATTCAAGCTGTGCGCTGGGCACTCCCGCATAGTGGCGAAGTCCGTTTATGATACCCGGCACGCTTCTGGGCAGGGCGACTCCCGGATAGGGGATGCCGTAGCCTAAAGTATCGCAGACCCTGATTTTTACGGGTATGCCGGCCTCTCTTGACATATCCATGAGGGCGTTTGCGAAGGGTACAACAAAGCCGTAGAAGTCCGCCCTTGTAATGTCCTCAAAATGACAGCGGGGGACGACTCCCGCATCGAAGGCGTCGGCGACCACAGAGAGATAGTGGTCCATGGCCTGAGAGCGGGACATCTTCAGCTTCTTGAAAATGTGGTAGTCGGAGCAGGATACGAGGATGCCCGTCTCTTTAATGCCGATATTGCGGACAAGCTCGAAATCCTTCTTGCTGGCACGAATCCATGTGGTTATCTCGGGGAATTTAAAGCCCAGCTCCATACATTTTTCAATGGCTTTTCTGTCATTCTCGCTGTATATGAAGAACTCAGTCTGGCGAATTATGCCCTTCTCACCGCCGAGCCTGTGCATAAGCTTATACAGCTCCACCATGTGCTCAACCTTGTAGGGAGCCTGGGACTGCTGGCCGTCTCTGAAGGATGTGTCGGTTATCCATATCTCCTCAGGCATGGCAAGGTCGACCCTGCGGTGGTTGAAAACTACCCTCGGCACCTCGGTGTAGGGGTAGATTTCTCTGAAAAGCTCGGGCTCGGGAACCTCCTGCAGTCTGTACTTGTAGGGGTCCTTTTCGAGCAAATGCGTATTCTTGCTGATCTCAAGCATAATAAACACCTTTCAATGAGTTGTATTATTGTATGATTGTATACAGTTATACAATAGTGCAAATATTATAGCCCTTTAAAGAAGGAAAGTCAACCGAAATCCGTAAGTTTCTTATCAGCTTTGGGAATTTCGTATGTTTAGATAAATTGCCGGAATAAACATAAGACAATTTTGTGTGAAAGGTAGGCAAGTCAAGGCTTCAGCCGCTCTCCAGATAGCCTCCGTGTAGCGTGCGCCTGTCCATTTTCCCGCCTGTGTGGGGGTACTATCATCTCTCCTTCGCTGGGGTGTGGGCGGATTGCCCTCCGGCGGCGGCGGGAGCGGGGTGCTGGCCGCTCCCCTGCACTGGGGGGTCTTTCCCGCTGGCAGCGCAGGGGTGGGGTGGATTTCACTAAGGGTGCCGGGCTGTTAAGTGCAAACGGCATGAGGGGTGGCGAGCGGCGAAAAAAGCTGCGACACGGCAGGGGCGGGGTGGCGGGCGGCGAAAAAAGCTGCGACACGGCGGGCGGGGTGGTTAGGAGCGCAAGGCGGGGCGTGGGGGCAAGCGGCGGGCTGGCGCTCCCCTTCGCTGGGTGGGTGCTATCCCGAGGCGGCGGGGCACGCAGGGTTGTTCGTTGTTGGGCAATAAAAAAGAGAGGTCTTGCCTCTCTTTGAGTTTATGTATTGGCATTATGTTTATTCGCTGTTGCTTGCGTTTGCAGTGGGTGTAATTGGATTGGCGCCGATTTCGGATTCGAGGTTAACGAAATTCGTGAATACAGCCTTGAAGGAAAGCCCTTCGCAGGTTATTTCCTGAATATTGTTTTCGCTGTCTCTTACTATCGTAAATTCCTGTTCCCTGACCTTTCCGCTGACTTCTCCGTCCTTGCCCCTCTTTTTTGAGGCCTTTCCCTCGCCTGTCTGAATCGCTTCCAGAATCTCAGACAGCAGAATCGCCGGGCTGTTGTTATTTGGTCTGCCCTCGCTGATACTCTGCTTCATGCCGTTAAATTCGAGGGTGAAAGCATCCTCTGTCCTTGTTATAACCATGCCGCTTATGCTGGCGGGCTTACTGAACTTAAACTCCGTCAGCTCAAAGCCGATGTGCCGCACTTTGGCTTCGCTTTTCGCTTCGCCGAAGGTAAAGCTGACATCCGCTCCAAAATACAGCATTTCACCTGAGGGCTTTTTTACGCTCTTCGTATCTTCTTTTTTGCAGGCAGACAGCGTCCATATAGTCAAAAGGATTAAAAAGGCGCTTATAGTTTTCTTTATCAACATCTGCACCAACTTTGCACAAGAATCGTGAAAGAAGTAAAGGCAGACATGATAAGGTGAGTTCCGTATTTGCAGCTGTTTCCGAGAAATGCAGCCCCGAATTGTCCCCTGCCATACCATGTATATATACGGCACACACGGCTGCCTCAAACGTGTCCATCCCTCCTGCTGCCAGAGCGGCTGTCATTCCCGAAAGCAGGTCGCCGGAGCCGGCTCTTGCAAGTGACGGGCTGCCGGTGCTGTTGATATACTGCGGCCTGCCCCGCTCCGCTATCACAGTGTTTGAGCCTTTCAGCACGAGTGTTGGCGTATAGTCATCTGTGAAATATTTTGATGTCAGTGATTTATCAGACACTATCGAGCAAATATCGGCATTGCAGAGTCTTGACATCTCACCGGGATGAGGAGTAAGGACTAAGGGAGCCTTTACTTCTTTCAATATATCTATATTTTTGGAAATTACATTTATTCCATCCGCATCGAGAACTATGGGAATTTCGGCTGAAAGAAGCAGTTTGTTTACAATAGTCTCGGTGTCGAAGTCCACTCCGAGGCCGGGACCTATAAGCAGTGCGTCGGCTCTTTTGAGGGCGGTGAGAAGCTTTTCCTCTGCGGCGGCACTGATTCTGCCGTTTTCATTAGAGGGCAGGGGCAATAAAACCTGCTCTGTCAGCTTGGAAGCTATTGCCGGGTAGGCCTTGTCCGGGAAGGCGGAGATGACAAGCCCTGCGCCGAGGCTCGTGGCCGCCTTTGCCGAGAGGACGGCCGCACCGGGCATTTCGTAGCTGCCCGCAACAATGAGCACCGTTCCGAAGGTACCCTTGTGGCAGTCGTGGGGGCGCTTTTTGAATTTTGAGGCTACTTCTAATGGTGTGGCGGTCTTGAAGGCAAATTCGGCGGTGCTTTCGTCAGGCTCGCCTATGCCGATATCAATGATTCTTGTAAAGCCGCACTCGTCTGCGGCGGGCTTCAGCACATGCACGGGCTTTAAGGCGTACATGGTAAGGGTCAGGTCGGCTTTGACGCAAAGGTCGGTAAGACAGCCGCTGTCGCTTAAAAGCCCAGAGGGAATGTCTATGGCGACAATCGGTGCGGGCGAAGCGTTTATTTCGTTAATAAGCTCCGCCAATACTCCTTCGATTTTGCCGGAAAAGCCTATGCCGAAGACTGCGTCGACTATGACGCCTGCCTCTTGAATTTCGTTTCTGACTGAGATGAGGCTGTCGGGGTCGGTATCTTTGAGATTAATTATATTTATATTCTTTCTGCACTGAAGCTTTGAGAACATTTTTTGCGCCAGCTCGTCAGTCGGCTCGCCGAGGGGAAGAATGACGGTTACTTTTTCAAATTCTCGTCTTACGCTGTCGGCTATTACAAAGCCGTCGCCGCCGTTCTTGCCCTTGCCGCAGACTATCACGGCGGACTGCCTTGTCTTATATGTGTTAAGTATCTCCTTTGCGGCGTTCCTGCCGGCCTTCAGCATCATATCCTCAAAGGAGGCTCCCCTTTCTACTGCGGCCTCCTCGGCTTTTCTTATCTGAGATGAATTCATAACAAGCATACTGAATTCCTCCTTTTCATAGACAGTATAAGCCCTTAAAGCCCAAAACTTCAAGGAATTTTTAAGGCGCTGTGCATAATAATAAGCCTTGAGAGCGGCAGCTTTGAAACAAAAAAGCGAAAATCGCTCCTCCCTTGATTTACTAATCAAATAGTATATAATAATTTGGGGTAAGATTTTTACTCATTTCTTTTAAAAGGCGATGTTTATATGAGAAGAACCAAAATAGTCTGCACCTTAGGCCCTGCCACGGAGGATGAAGAGGTTTTAAGGCAATTGATGCTTAACGGCATGAATGTTGCCCGCTTTAACTTCTCCCATTCAGACCACGAATGGCATGCGAAAATGCTTGAGAAGGTAGTGAAGCTCAGAACCGAGCTTAACCTGCCCATCGCAACAATACTGGACACCAAGGGGCCGGAGATAAGGCTGGGTAAATTTCAGAAAAGAGAAGTCACCGTGAAAAGCGGCGACTGTTTTGTACTGCGCCACGACGCTGTTATAGGCGATGAAACGCAGGTTTCCGTTATAGGTCACGATTTGTCCAGAGACGTTAAAAAGGGCGACACGATACTGCTCGACGACGGACTTGTGGAGCTTGTTGTGGATAAAATCGCAGACAAGGACATATACTGCATCGTAAAAAACGGCGGGGTATTAAAGGACAACAAGGGCGTGAATGTGCCTAACGCCGAGCTGACTATGCCCTATATCAGCAAGCGTGACAGGGCGGATATTATCTTCGGTATTCAGAACGGCTTTGACTTTATTGCCGCTTCATTCGTCCGCTCGGCTTCGGATGTGCTTGAAATCCGCCGCATCCTTCAGGAGCATAACTGCAACAGAATAAACATAATAGCCAAAATCGAAAACCGTCAGGGCGTTGACAATATAGACGAGATTATAAGGGTCGCTAACGGCGTGATGATAGGCAGGGGTGATTTGGGTGTTGAGCTTCCCCTTGAGGAAGTGCCTGTCATTCAGAAAATGATAATAAAAAAGGCCTATAACGCCGGCAAGCAGGTCATAACCGCAACACAGATGCTGGAGTCCATGGTGTTCAACCCCCGTCCCACAAGGGCGGAGGCCGCAGATGTGGCGAACGCCATTTATGACGGCACAAGCGCCGTTATGCTGTCCGGCGAAACGGCGGCGGGCAAATACCCGGTTGAGGCCGTTGCGACAATGGCAAGGATAGCTGAAAAGGCCGAAAGCGACATTAACTACTCAAAGCGCTTTAAGGAAAGGGAGGTCGACATAGCCTCCGACAATATCTCCGACGCTATTTCAAATGCAATCTCACACGCAACCTGCACCACGGCGACTGACCTGGGTGCGGCGGCGATTATCACGGTTACAAAGTCCGGCAGAACCGCAAGGATGATATCAAAATACCGTCCCGGCAGTCCGATAATCGGCTGCAGCACCTATAATCATATCTGCCGTCAGCTCAATCTCTCATGGGGCGTGATTCCCCTACTGCTCGAAGAAAAAAAGACAAGCGACGAGCTGTTTGACCACGCAGTTGAGGAGGCCAAGAAGGCGGGGCTTGTGGTAGAGGGCGAGATTGTTGCCATAACCGCAGGCGTGCCCGTGGGCGTACCCGGCAATACGAACATGATTAAGGTACAGGTTGTATAAACAGACAAAAAGAGACCCTGAAGGCTTTACGCTTTCAGGGTCTTTTTATTTACCATATTACTTTGTCGGCTTCTTCTTTGAGAATAAGCTCCTTGAAGGCTTCGAAGGGCATTGCGCCGATATCGCCTTCGCCTCTCTTGCGGACGCTGACCGAGCCGTCCTCGGCCTCCTTGTCGCCGATTACAAGCATATAGGGCAGCTTCTGAAGCTGTGCGTCCCTTAGCTTGTAGCCGAGCTTTTCGCTCCTTGTATCAAGTTCGGCTCTTAGTCCTGCCTTTTTAAGCTCTGCCAAGACCTTTTCGGCGGCCTCGAAGTGGCGGTCTGCAATCGGGATGACCCTTACCTGCTCGGGAGCGAGCCATACGGGGAAGGCGCCTGCGTACTTCTCAATCAGCAGTGCAAGCGTGCGCTCGTAGCAGCCTATTGATGTCCTATGGATGATATAGGGGTTCTTCTTGGAGCCGTCCTTGTCCACATACTCCATGCCGAATTTCTCGGCAAGCATCTGGTCAATCTGTATAGTAATCAGCGTGTCCTCCTTGCCGTGGACATTTTTTATCTGAATGTCCAGCTTCGGGCCGTAGAAGGCAGCCTCGCCGATGCCGACCTTGTAGGGTATCTCAAGGTGGTTGAGGATTTTCTCCATAACGCCCTGAGCCTCGTTCCACTGTTCCTCGGTACCTATATACTTATCCCTGTCGTTCGGGTCCCACTGTGAGAAGCGGTAGCTTACATCCTCATAAAGTCCCAGGGTCTTGAGCATGAAGATTGCAAGCTCAAGGCAGCCCCTGAACTCATCCTCAAGCTGCTCGGGAGTGCACATAAGGTGACCTTCGGAGATGGTGAACTGCCTGAGCCTGATAAGTCCGTGCATCTCGCCGCTGGCCTCGTTTCTGAACAGGGTGGAGGTTTCGTTATATCTTAAAGGTAAATCCCTGTATGAGCGGGCTCTGTTCAGGTACGCCTGATACTGGAAGGGGCAGGTCATGGGGCGAAGGGCAAAGACCTCCTCGTCCTTTTCCTCGTCGCCTAAGACGAACATACCGTCCCTGTAATGGTCCCAGTGACCGGAGACCATGTAGAGGTTGCTCTTTGCCATGAAGGGGGTCTTTGTCAGCAGCCAGCCACGCTTCTGCTCCTCGTCCTCCACAAAGCGCTGCAAAATCTGGATTATCCTTGCGCCCTTAGGTAAAAGAATCGGGAGTCCCTGACCGATAATGTCTGAGGTCGTGAACAGCTCAAGCTCACGGCCGATTTTGTTGTGGTCCCTTTTCTTTGCCTCCTCAACGGCGGCAAGGTACTCGTCAAGGTCGGACTGCTTTGTAAAGGCCGTGCCGTAAATGCGGCTGAGCATCTTGTTGTTTGCGTCACCTCTCCAGTATGCACCTGTGAGGGCCGTCAGCTTAAAGGCCTTGACCCTGCCTGTTTCGGGCAGGTGGGGGCCGGCGCAAAGGTCGGCGAACTCGCCCTGCTTATAAAAGCTTATAGGCTCGCCCTTTGAAGCGTGTTCCTGAATCAGCTCAACCTTATAGATTTCGCCCTTGTCCTCCATGAATTTGAGAGACTCGTCGGGCGGCAGCTCAAAGCGCTCTATGGGCAGGTTTTCCTTGACTATCTTTTTCATCTCCGCCTCGATTGCGGGCAGGTCCTCTGCGGTGATGCCGACGGGCATGTCTATGTCATAGTAAAAGCCGGTGTCAGTCGAGGGACCGATTGCAAGCTTTGCCTTAGGATAAAGGCGCTTTACGGCCTGGGCGAGTATGTGTGAGGCAGTGTGCCTGAAGGCCTTCTTGCCCTCCTCATCGTCGAAGGTCAGCACCTCGAAGACGCAGTCCTCATTCAAGACTGTGCGGATGTCCTGCACAACGCCGTTAATCTTAACGGCGCAGGCGGCTCTGTACAGACCCATGCTGATTTCCTTTACAGCATCCTCTGCGCTGATGCCGCTTTGTACTTCTTTTATCGAACCATCTTTTAATGTAAGCTTAATCATAATCTATCCTTTCCGCTAAACGCTTATAAATCAAACAAAAAAACTCCACCCCAAAACTGGGATGAAGCAAGGCTCCACGGTTCCACCCGTATTGCAGCAAGGCTGCCACTCATTATGCCTTAACGGGGCAAGCGTCGACCTTAATCCGAATGGTTTTCGGCCGCTCTCGGGAGTGGTAGCGCTTTCGGGGCAGTATATCCTTCGCACCAAACGGATACTCTCTTGAAAGCCCGGGTGAAATCGCCTTCTCCGTCAACGATTTAGCTTTATTATTGTTGTGCCTGATATAAAAAATATACGCTTAGGTACAATTTAATTATATGCCCGAAAATAACTTATGTCAATAGGGCGCAAATGCCGTCGAATTATGCGAGGGGGCGGATAACTGAGTGCCGAAGCGAGGGGCGCAGGGTTGACGGGGCGGCGGGTGCGGGGCGAAGGTTGGGCGTGGGCGGTATGCGGCTTGGCGCAGTGCGGGTTTTGAGTGCCGAGGGCGGGGCGGGGAAACCAGCTTTTTTACCGTCGACGTGCGGCGGGAGGGGAAAACCTGCGGCGGCTCGGCAGGTGGGGCATGGCAGAATCCCACGTCGGGCGCAGTGCGGGTTTTGAGTGC
>JAAYOZ010000049.1 GCA_012520115.1 Clostridiales bacterium
AAGCGGCTGGGACAGGTGGCTGAAATTCAGCGCCGAGAGCGCAAAATACTTCTCTGCGGTAGGTTATTATTTCGCAAAAAAGCTTCGTGAGCGGTACGGCGTTCCCGTGGCTGTCATCGGCTGCAACCGTGACAACACCTCAGCCTCCGTCTGGCTTGACAGGCAGAGCCTTGAAGAAAGTACGAATCTACGGGTTTATATTGACGAATACAAGGAGCGCACAAGGAATCTGAATATGGACGAATACCTGCGAAAAAGCCGCCTTGTAAGGGAGGCCAAATACTCGCCCGAAATGCAAAGCCTTTACAAAAAGCTCTTAAAGGGCAACGCCCGGCTTTTTGACGAACTGCGTGTCCTGCCCCTTGTGCCTAAGTTTTTGTATTATAAGAAGGAGATTGGACCGTTAAGCCAGCACCGCCCCGGCGGACTTTATAACAGCATGGTGCTTAAAATTGCGGGTTTTGCTTGTCGGGGCGTTATCTTTTATCAGGGCGAGGCGGACGCAGCGAAGGCGGATATTTATGCAGAGCTTTTCACTGCGCTGATTAAGTGCTGGCGGTGCGCATGGGAGGAGGACCTGCCCTTTTTGTTCGTGCAGCTGGCACCCTTTAGCAGATGGGAGCTTTTAAGGGGCGACAATTTCCCAATAGTCAGACAGCAGCAGGAAAAAGTCAGCAAGACGGTGCCGGGGGCATATATGGTATCGATTATGGATGCTGGCATGGAGTATGACATCCACCCGAAAATGAAAAGGCCCGTGGGGGAGCGGCTTGCGCTCTCAGCACGGGGAAAAGTCTACGGGGAGGATATTCTCTGCGAGCCGCCGGAATTTAAAGAGGCGCAGCTCATCGGCGACACACTGATAATCAGCTTTAACAATGCGGGCGAGGGGCTTTATATAGAAGGTGAGGAGCTAAATGCCTGCCGCCTGTTTGACGGGCGAAACGAAATCGAAAAATACACCGCAAGTGTCAGCGGCGATGTATTGAATATTACCGATAAGGAGCTGTCACGGGCAGAGGAAGTCGAAATCCGATTCGCCTTTGAGCCTTATTGTGAGGTAAATCTTTATAACAGCGCACAGCTGCCCTGCAAGCCCTTTAAAGCAAGAGCGGAAAACCGGCGCCCCGACAAAGGCTTACTCGATTATTTTGCAGGCAGATAAAAAAGGCAGGCATAGTGCCTGCCTTTATGATATTATTATGTCAGCTTTCAAAATTGAAGCCCGAAATCAGCGACCTGTAAGCCTCTATATTGATTTTGTGTATTGCGGTTCCGAGGGCGGTGAGCGCCTTGTCCTTTTCCTTGCCGCACTGGCTTGCAAAGGCTGAGCCTATCTCCTTATCCCTGTTGCCGCCGCTGCGGACGGCAAGATAATAGAAGGTAAAGGCGGTGCCGCTTTCAAGCTGCTCGTAAAAGTCGGGGGACTCGTCGAGGATGCTCTCGTACAGCTCGTTAATGGCCACCGAGGAGAGCAATGGCGAGGGCAGAAACTCATTCAGGGCGTACTCCGCAGAAAAGACCGACAGCACCTTTATCTGATGATTTATGACGGGGCTTAGCTCCACGCCGTACTGAGCGGCTAATTGCTTTAACTCATCGGGGGCGGCATTATGCATAAAGCCCGCAGCAATATGCTTCGCCACGGTTTTTGCCTTGGCGGTATTGCCGGAGCCTCTCTGGCGTTTAATTTCCTCAAGCAGAAGCATGGGGTCAAAGTCGTCGCTCTTCTTCTGATTGCCGAAAATCTTTATATCGCTGTCATCAAACTTTTTCATGCGCTTCCCCCTGTCGCAAGAGTTTGTCCAATACACAGTATGCTCTTTTTGCCAGTCTTATGCAAAAAACGCCTCAAGGCAATTTGCCGGGTAGTCCCGCTTGCCTCAAGGCGGTATATGCTCGTCTTGTTAAACAGTCGCTTCCTGCTTTTCGGCCTTGCTCTGACGCCTGAGCTTTGCCTTGTATGACAGAAGCTCCTGAACCTTGTCCTCATGGACTCCGTAATCGCCGAGGCTCCATATTCCCCTGTTGTAAAGGCCGTGGAAGTTTGAGCCGCCGGTCATTAAAAGCTTGTTTTTATTAGCGAACTGATAGTATTTCTCCGTATCCTCTTCATTTGCATCCGGCGACCAGACCTCTATGCCGTTAAGACCGAGCTCTAAAAGCCTCTGGGCAAGCTCAATGCCGCCGTAGACGTTGGGATTTGCAAGGATTGCGATGCCGCCCGCAGAGTGAACCGCCTCGATAACCTCCTCCACGGGGGTGTACTTTGCGCCGACTAAGATGTTCTCTGCGCTGTCGGGCGAAAAGAGCGTTTCATAAAGCTCGCCGTACATAGAAGAGGAATAACCGATCTCCATAAGTGCGTGCATAATGTGCTGCTTATATATGTTTGTTGAGCCCTGAGCGCAGCGCAAAATAAACTCAGGGGTGATGGGGAACTTCTTTGCCGCCTTGAGCATCATGTACTGACCTGCCCGCCTTCTTGCGACGGAATTCTTATGGCAGAGACCCTCTATTCTGTCGGGGCAGTCGCAAAGGTAAGCTAAGATATGAACCTCTTTGCCCGTCAGAGTGTCCGTTGCGGAAAGCTCAACGCCGGGGATGACCCTGACATTGTGCCTCTCTCCGATGATTTTTCCTCTGACGGTACCCGCAAGGCAGTCATGGTCCGTAATGGCGATTGTGGACACGCCACGGCTTGCCGCAAGCATAATTAGCTCCTCAATGCCGATAGACCCGTCAGACAGCTTGGTGTGACAATGTAAATCCGCTAACAAAATAACCCTCCTACACATAGTCTGCCAAAAAATTCCTACATAGCATGAATAAAGGAACAACCCTTATATTCGCAAAAAAAGGGCAGAATGTGCTCAATATAAAATTAATTACAAATAAATTATAGCTTCTTTTGGCTTTGATTTCAAGGGCAAAAGCCAAAATAAAACCTGAAGACTGTTCTTTTAGGTCTGATTTATTCCATTGTGGAAATTATTGTCACTTAAATTGACGATTATTCCCAATCACAAAAAAGCAAATTTGGGCAATACGGAGAAATTTCTTAAATTGTTTTCCTCAAAAATCAAATCCGATTGGCGAAAAAAGTCAGTTAAACAAGCTTTTTGTGGAATTGAGGACAGACAATGTGCCATATACTTTAGAAAGAATGTTTTAGGAGTGGTTCATTTGGAGGTTTTGAGGCTGGGGATGAGAGGCCCCATGGTGCAGATGCTTCAGCTTGCTTTAGCAAGAGCCGGCTACTATAACGGGGATATTGACGGGATTTTCGGCTATCAGACTCAAAGGGCGGTATTCGATTTTCAGTCAGCCTTCGGGGTCACCGCCGACGGAATTGTAGGCCCCGTCACATGGAGCCATCTGCTGCCCTACATAAGAGGCTATTTTTACAGAGTGGTAAGAAGCGGCGACACTCTATGGAGCATCGCAAGGCAGTATAACACCACGGTGAGGGCTATATTGACTGCTAATCCGACCCTCGACCCGGATAATATGAGACCGGGGCAGACCATCGTGGTACCCTTCGGCTTCCCCGTGGTGCCGACCAATATTGACTATACCTCAACGCTGACTGCGCTCATAATCGAGGGCTTAAAGGCGAGAAACCCGTTTTTAAGAACGGGCAACTACGGCAGGAGCGTAATGGGCAAAAGCCTGAACTATATAAGCATCGGCAGCGGCAGCACGCAGGTCTTTTACAACGCCGCCCACCATGCAAACGAGTGGATTACAACGCCGGTATTGCTTAAATACCTTGAACAATACGCTGCGGCCTATTCTGTGAACGGCCAGATTTTCGGGACAAGGGCTGCGGATTTATACCGTGGCACTACCCTTTACATAGCGCCCCTTGTAAACCCCGACGGCGTGGACCTTGTGACGGGCGCTCTGACGAGAGGACAATTCTATGAGAACGCCGTCAGGATTTCAAATGACTACCCGACCATACCCTTCCCCTCCGGCTGGAAGGCCAATATCTCCGGCACCGATTTGAATCTCAACTACCCCGCCGAGTGGGAGAGGGCAAGGGAGCAGAAATTTGCGGCGGGCTTTGTGTCGCCGGCACCCAGGGACTTTGTGGGCACGGCGCCCCTGTCCGCTCCCGAAAGCCTTGCCGTATATAACTTTACACTTAACCACGACTTTGCGCTGATTCTCGCCTACCACACTCAGGGCAATATTATCTACTGGAAATTCCTTGATTTTGACCCGCCCAGAGCACGGGAGATAGGCGAGAGGATGAGTCAGGCAAGCGGCTATACTCTTGAAATCACCCCCGAATTTTCGGGCTATGCGGGCTACAAGGACTGGTTTATTCAGGACTTTAACCGCCCCGGCTATACAATAGAGTGCGGCGTCGGTGAAAGTCCTCTGCCGCTTTCTCAGTTCGACAAAATATATTCGGACAATTTAGGTATCCTAACAATAGGCATGTCCTCCTTTATATAAAGAGCAGAGCAATCAGGGGAGCATTTCCTCCTATGCTCCCCTTTTTGCGCAAATTAGTATGGAGTAAATGGGCGGAATGTGCTAAACTATCTTCGTAATTAACTCTAACGGAGAAGCTATGG
>JAAYOZ010000050.1 GCA_012520115.1 Clostridiales bacterium
AAGACGAATGTATCATCAGTAAGGAGCTTGCCGAGCTAAATAATTTAGAGGTCGGCGACAGCTTTAAGCTGAAAACGTCCGTTATAAGTATGGAAGACGACAAACAGGTTGTCAAAAACACAACGGTGGAGCTTAAAATCACCGGCATATACCTTGATACCACCGAGGAATACTCCTCACCGTTTAAAATATCAACCTTAAATCGCAGAAACGAAGTCCTGACAAACATCGAAACGCTGATTAAAAATTTAGGGAACATGTTCACGGTAAACGCAAAGTATTACCTGAAGGACCCCTCTTTGCTTAAGGATTTTG
Source organism: Clostridiales bacterium (assembly GCA_012520115.1). Classification (GTDB taxonomy): domain Bacteria; phylum Bacillota; class Clostridia; order Oscillospirales; family Acutalibacteraceae; genus DTU053. Next base: position 316 of record JAAYOZ010000050.1, read on the forward strand.
AAGCAGAGCTTCGGACACAGGGTCTGGATGAATACTATTTAGTCAGCACGGACGAAGCCGGGTATCAGAAGGTCGTCGGCCCGGTGGAAGGACTCAAGAAAATTTCATTGACATTTCTGATTGTTGTGCTTGTTTTCGGCGCCGTCATTCTTATCCTTCTTTCTTCAATTGCCATAAGAGAACGCAAATATGAAATCGGTGTATTGCGTGCAATGGGCATGCAGAAAAGGAAGGTGGCTCTGGGACTCTGGAGTGAAATGCTGATGATAACCGTCTGCTGTCTTATTGTAGGCTTTTCAGTCGGCTCGGCATTAGCGCAGCCTGTCAGCGATATGCTGCTCTCTGAACAGATAGAAAGCGCAAAAGCCGTAGAGCAGAATGGTCCGAGTTTACAAGGTGCAAAGCTGGTTGGCGGCCCGCAAGCAAAGGAACTTGTACCCCTTGAAGAAGTCGACGTATCGGCGGGTACCGACACGATTATAGAGATTGCCCTTCTGGCCCTCCTGCTTGCATCCATTGCTTCCATAGCCGCAATTACCAAAGTCACGAAATATGAACCCATCAAGATACTGATGGAACGAAATTAGGAGGTGGAGCTGATGAATGTGCTGACTTTAAAGAATGTGACATATCAGTATGAAGGAACCAGAAAATCGGTCTTAAAAGACATCTCCGTCGAGTTTTCAGGCGGGAAAATATACACCATCGTAGGCAAATCCGGAGCCGGAAAATCCACCTTGCTGTCCCTTATATCGGGCCTTGATGTCTGCAGCGGCGGAGAGATTCTTTATATGGGACAAAACCTTAAAGAGCTTGACCGTGACAATTACAGGGCAAGGAACATAGGCGTTATATTCCAGAGCTTTAATCTGCTTACCAATGCGACGGCAATCGAAAACATCATGCTCTCAATGAACATCAGCGGCAATAAGGAGAAAAACAAAAAGGAGTACGCCTATGCCTTGCTTGAAAAGGTCGGCGTTGACAGGGAAACGGCAGGCAGAAAGATACTTAAGCTGTCCGGCGGCGAGCAGCAGCGTGTGGGAATAGCCCGTGCTCTGGCGCATAACCCCGACATTGTAATTGCGGACGAACCGACAGGAAACCTTGATGCGGATACAGAAGCTGCCGTTTTGAATATCCTCACCTCCTTAGCTCACGACGAAGGCAAATGCGTTATCATCGTCACCCACTCAAAAAAGGTTACATCCATCGCAGATGAGGTCTGGGGCATTAATGACGGAAAACTGCTTTATGTAAAGCAGTCGTGACAATTAAATAGGCATAAGTACACCTGCGGCGGGCATTTGCGGCCTGCCGCAGTTTTTTTCGGGATTCTTGATTCGTTCAGCAAAACAGACAAGGCAAGGGAATTATATCGGTTTTTACTTTTTAACGGATTTTCTGCCTGCACCGTTAATTTGCACAAAAATGTTGACATAAATTGGAATGAAATTTACAATGTATATAATAGTCTGATTTCTGTTTTGGGGGGATTTGTTGTGAAAAAAACGGCAGCTGTTTTACTTGTGCTTATATTACTTCTCGGAGTGTTTTCGATTTGTGCTGCGAGTGCGGGTGTTCTCGGTGTTGTGAATGAACCCGTAATCGTCGATACTTTGTATCCGACTGACGATGTTGTTATAGCGGACATTGTTTTAAGTGACGGATTGTACGGCATTGACAGCACGGGCACTGCCGACAGCACTGAGTCCATACAAAACGCCATTGACGACTGTGCGGCAGCAGGCGGCGGAACGGTTTTTCTGCCTGCTGGAAGGTACAGAGTCACGGGACCCGTGTATATTCGCCCCTTCGTCACGCTGCGGGGTGACTGGCAGGACCCGGATGCGGGCAGTGACTACGGCACAGTGATTATTGCGGATGTCCCCTCCTCTGAGCTTAACCAGCCGGCTTTGTTTACGGTCGGGGGCAGCGCCGGAGCAGTGGGCTTAACTGTTTTCTATCCCCATCAGGACATAAATGACTTAAAGCCTTATCCCTACACCTTCTATGTAACGGGTCAGGGAGACAGTTACATGCTGCAAAGCATTATGAACTGCACCCTGATAAACTCTTATAAGGGAATCGGGGCTTGTGTCGACGAAAACAACGCACATGAAATGATTACTCTTGAGAATATAAAGGGCACTGTTCTGAACACCGGTATGGCGCTCTTTAATCAGGCGGATGTGGGTACTGCAAAAAACATTACATTCAGCAATCACTATTGGGCAAGTGCCGGCGAGCTGTATAATGCGCCGTCCCTTGAGGACATAGACAGCTACACCAGACAAAACGGAACGGGCCTGCTTCTCGGCGACCTTGAATGGATGCAGTTTGCAAATATAAATGTGTCAGATTATAAATTCGGCATTAGATTTGAAAAAGGCAAGAGAGCGAGCTTTGCAGGAGCATTTTATTATCTTTACATCTCAGACTGCGTCTATGGCATTGATATCACGAAAAACTCCCTTGACGAACGCTGGGGAATGGTCATAGCTAAAGCTGAAATTGAGGGCAGCGAATATGCGATTCGCAACCAGACTCAGGGCGCCGTTAAAATGACTGAGGTAAGTCTTGTGGGCAATACAAGCGGCTCTCATCTTTATAAAAGCGCAGCAGTTATGGATGAGTTCTCACTTGACTATTCTGTCAGTGAACCAAAGCCCGAGCCTATTTTATATGTATTTGACGGGGACAAAACAGGGCACACGGATATAAGTGCTGCCTTGCAGTCTTTGCTTGATACGGCAGGTCTGACAGGGGGCGTTGTGTATGTTCCGGCAGGCTGTTACCGCCTTGACGCACCGGTATCCGTTCCCGCAGGCGTGGAGCTCAGAGGCTCTTCCGGTGTTCCGACCCGTGACCAGGTCGGCAACAGCAAGGGCACGCTTTTCCTCTCTTATTACGGCTATGACATTGCTGATTCCAAGGCTGTCCCTGCCTTGATAACCCTTTCGGGCGAAGGGGCAGGCATAAACGGAGTAAGAATTGTGTTTGCCCTCAATAACCCGGCAATATCAGGGGATGCGGGCATAGTAAGAAAAACGAGCTACGCCGTCAGAGGAGCTGCAAGGGCGGTCTATGCAAAGAATATCTGCGTGATTACATCATCCGGCGCAATATTGATGGAAAACAGCAATGACTTCTTCATTAAAAAAGCTGTGGGACTTAGCTTTGATAACTTCATTAACGTAACAAACTCAAACGGCGGACATATTGAAGGCTGCCTGCAAAACGCAAACAGCCTGTCCCGCAACGGCTTTGCGTCTATGGGTATCGATGCACTTAACGGCTGGATAACGGAGGATAAGCTGTTCACACATGTATTCAATCCCATAACAAGGCAGCGCAATGTAACTTTGCAGTTTGAAAACGCCGGCAATTTAACGGTCTTAAATGCTTTCGCCTATGGCACAAAAACATTTGTGAATATGAACGACAGCGAGAATGTTCTGCTTGTGAACATCGGTGCTGACAACATAGGCGACAATGCGCCCATGCTGAGAAGTCAGGGCGGCTCAATGACTGCAGTGAACATTCTGAGATATAACGGTTATTCCTATGAAAACGACGGGACACATCTGCAGCTTTACAACCGCATCTCCATAAATGAAAAGCTTTCTGAATGGAACTTCGGCGAGGATTTCACACCGAACACTTCATTCTGGGGCAGAATAATGGAGTTCTTCAGAAATCTGTTTGAAAAAATTCAGGAATTTTTCAGCCGTATCTTCGGATGAGGAAGAAATAAGAGAGGAAAAATATGAACTGGGAACCGTGGACCGGGTGTAAGCCGTACAGTGAGGGCTGTAAGAATTGCTATTTTTACGGCCCTTTAGCCAAGCGCTTCGGGCAGAACGAAATAACAAAGACAGACAAATTCTATCTGCCTGTCAGGAAAAATGCTAAAGGCGAGTATATCGTCAAAGGCGGCGGGATACTCGCCACCTGTTTTGCAACCGACTTCTTTTTGCCCGAGGCAGACGATTGGCGAAAGGACGCCTGGGCCATGATAAAAGAAAGACAGGACCTTGACTTCCTTATCCTGACAAAGAGGATTGACAGATTCGAGGTGTCTCTCCCCGAGGACTGGGGCGAAGGCTATGAAAATGTGAATATCGGGTGTACGGTCGAAAATCAGGAAGCAGCCGACTATCGCTTGCCGCTGTTTCTTTCCTTTCCTATTAAGCGCCGCTTTATAGCCTGCGCACCGTTGCTTGAGGAAATTGATTTATCGGCTTACCTTCAGGCAGTGGAGCATGTAACCGTCGGCGGCGAAACGGGCAGGGATGCGAGACTGTGCGATTATGAGTGGGTGCTGAAAATCAGAGAACAGTGCCTTAAAGCAGGTGCGACTTTCTGGTTTAAGAATACCGGCTCGTTATTCAAAATGGATGGGGTCATTCAGAAGGTTAATCCGTATAAACAAGCCTCCATGGCAAAGGAACTCGGTATCGATAAACTTGACGGGAAGAAGCTGTTCTGATATTAATTTCATCTGCTCAAAATCCGTTCTCCTTTCAGAAAAAAGCCGGGAATCAGGTCGATTCTCGGCTTTTTCTTTTTAGCGGTAGCTTTTTCAATTGATATACTGTAAAATCATCTTCTGGGGAGGTAATGGCGATGGAATATATTGTGGAGCCTCAGAAAAAGATTAAGGTCTCTGAACAAGCGGATATCTGTGTGGTCGGCGGCAGCTGCACCGGTGTTTTTGCGGCGGTAAGGGCGGCAAGGCTCGGGGCAAAGGTTGTATTGATTGAAAAGCAGAATTGCCTCGGCGGAACGGCGACAAGCGGCCTTGTTAATGTCTGGCACAGCCTTTATGATACTGACGGACAGAACCAGATTATTGCGGGTCTGACCTTTGAGACCATAGAACGCCTGCAGCAGGCAGGGGCGCTTAAATGCACCGATTCAGTCAATTCCGCATATCAGTTTAATTCGCAGGAGCTTAAAATTGAGCTTGACCGTTATATTAAAGAAAACAAAATCAAGCTCTATCTGCATACCTATTACTCGACTCTCCTGCTTGACGGCAACAGAATAAAAGCCGCAGTCATAGAGAATAAGGACGGCAGAAGCGCAATCAAGGCCGATTTCTTCATTGACGCCACGGGTGACGGAGACCTGTGCAGGGACTTGGAAATCGAGTCGTACCGAAACAAAACTGTTCAGCCGCCAAGCGCATGTTTTCTGATGAAAGGCAGAGTAGACTCAAACTTACTCAGTCAGGTTATAAGGGAACACGGGCATGAGGAAGGACTTGAGGATGACTGGGGCTGGGGCTGCAATGCCGTTTGCAGTGACGATATCAGGATGAGTGCGGACAATCATGTCTTTAATGTTATGTGCAACAGGGCAGATGACCTTACCTTTGCGGAAACGGAAGGCAGAAGGCAGATGCGTGCCTTTATAAATCTGCTTAAAAAATACGGGTACAGCGATGAGCGCTATGCGCTGGTTGCCGCATGCTCTCATATAGGTATCAGGGAAACGGTTCATTATAAAACTCTGTATAGGGCTGAAGAAAAGGACCTGCTATCGGGCAAGCGCTATCCGACGGCCGTTTTAAACGGCACATACCGTATAGACATTCACCATAGTGATAACATGGGCATTACCTTTAAGTATCTGGATGGCACCGTCACAACCTATTACGGCAAAAACACAAGGCAGGAATCAGGAAACTGGAGGACTGAAGCGGGCATTACGGGAGAGCCGGCAAAATACTATCAGCTGCCCCTTGAGGTTTTAATACAGGAAAAATATGAAAACTTTATTATGGTAGGACGGATGCTCAACGCAGACGAGGGTGCATTCGGCGCACTGCGGGTCATGGTGAACCTGAACCAGTTGGGCGAGGCAGCGGGAGTGGCGGCCTATACTGCAATAGACAGTAATATGCCTGTGCAGAAGATTGACAGGTTAAAGGTATGTGAGACCCTGAAGGCCGGAGGCTCTGCGTTAATTTAGCAATTCATTCTGAGTGTAAAAATAAAGACCGGTGAGTTTATCACCGGTCCTTTTCTTTTGTTTAATCCTTTTTGCAAATCAAAAGTGCGTGGCCTGTCATGCCCGTACAGGACTCATAGCTTGTCAGAAAATCATAAAGCGGGCGCCTAACCTCAAACTCTTCATCTGTCATAGCGTTTACCCTTTGAAACAAGAACATGAAATTAGTGCCGAGGTTTTTTACTTTACGAAGTCCGTGTCTTGATGCCGCTTCTTCCATTTCTTCGGGCATCGTCAGAAAGTACAAGCCCGGGCGCTGAGCGCCCGTACCCTTGTTAAACACATTATCATTTGTCGTTTCCTCGGATAATTGTTGTCCGGAACGCAGGCCCCTGCATAGATTACTATTGAGACTTTATAAGCAAACGCTGCCACTCCCCCGCTTTTGCAGACCCTTGCGGTCCTTTGAAGGCAAGCTCACGTTCATCTTCGGGAGAGGCGTCGGCGCCGTATCTGCTGAAAATCATGCCCTGATTACTGCTCATTGTTCACATCTCCATTCCATATAGCCTACCGTGAACGGCAGGTGATCGAATTTCCTTGTTCCGTAATGGACAAAGCCGTTTTCCGTATACCATTTCTTCAGCACTGTGTTTTCTTCGATTATGCCTAATGTGATTTTCTGTCCGCCGAGCTCTTTTACCTTTTCTTTTGCGTGGTCAATCAGTAATCTGCCGTAGCCCTTGTGGCGGCATTCCGGCAGCACGGCGAGGTTGTGAAGCTCATACACGCCGTTCTTCTCATCGGACACCGAGGCGTAACCCACAATCCTTCCGCCTTCGGACAGGCTGAACATATACCAACCCCACTGCATCTGATTTTGCAGATATTCGATAGGTATAAAGCTCGTATGCTTCGGGCAGTTTTCACGTGTCAGTCCGAAATCCCGTGCCACTGTTGCAAAACTCTTATGAATCACCTCGAGACAGGCGGAAAGCTGATATGCCTTGACGTGATAGATGCCGCCTATTATCTTTTCCAAAGCTGCGAGCGTCAGCTTATCGTTTGTTACACGCCTCGAGCCTGTATCAACATAACCGCAGCTTTCAAAACAGCATTTATTTGCGTCCTGACCCTCAGGGCAATCAAGATACCATCGCTTTGCGTCCGGATACAGCTTTTCGCATAGCTTAATTGCGCTTTTCGCAATACCGCACCGCTGCAGTTCGGGGGATATAAAGATACGGGCGAGGCAATATTCGTTTGCGGCTGTTTTGCTTTTCATAACCGCCAACCCGCCAGCAAGAGCGGCGTCAGCGAATATTTTATACACATCATGCCCGCACTCAAACCAGCGCACAAAGTCTTCCGTTTCGCTCAAGAAAGTACTTTGCCCGTCACTATATGTTTCATATAAGCTCCGAAATGCCTCTATTTGAATAGAGGCTAAGTCCTTTGCATCCGCCGTTGTCGCCTTTTCAAGATGTATTTCCATGACAGCTCCTCCTCTTTAATAAAATACAAAAACGGTGTAAGCTTATAACTTCGCTTACACCGCCGTTATCAGTTAAAGAAATAAAACTATCCCCTAAATGAACACAGAGGTATAAGCCCGACACCGTACCAGAAGGTCACAGCGGTCGGGTTCACCGAGACTGTATTCACTGTTAATGTGTGCCTGCAGTAAGTCACGATAATACCTCCGTAAAAAAGTGAACGTATCATATCACATATTTTACCATATTTCAATCTCTCTTTTTAAATTTAATAAAAGTGCAGAGGGAAATCCGTTTTCATTTCACTTGAATCACTTGGAAATCTGTGGTATCATTCCAATAACTATTGCAATGTTTTATTTAAAGGAGCTACGAAATGTTCTTCGATACAACCGATCTGGCAAGTGATGAAATCTTTCTGAAACTGGAAAAAACCGCCGAAGCAAACCCTAATAAAAGACTTGCCCCTGCTTATTATTTCAAAATCTGCCTTCTTGACGGGACTGAAATAGGTTTTTGCGATTTCAGGGTGGGCCATACGGAGAAGCTTTATTTCGGCGGCAATATCGGTTATACCGTTTATGAACAGTATCGTGGCAGGCATTATGCCGGCAAAGCATGCAAGCTGTTATTTAAGCTTGCAAGAAAGCACGGTATGAATTATCTTTACGTTACCTGTGACCCGCAAAACTTCGCCTCCAGAAAAACCTGTGAATATGCGGGCGGAAAGCTTGAATCGATTATCAACCTGCCTACGGATAATGATATGTACATAAATGACGGGGAAAGGCATAAATGTATATATTACTTTGATTTAACTCAATTAACATAATAAAACGGTTGAAAGCATCTTTCGTTGCTTTTATTCATACCGCTCCTGTTTGACTGGGGGCGGTGTTTTTGTCTATGCAGCGTTTCAGGAACCAAAAAAAAGACACTCTTATGAAAAGAGTATCTTTGTAAGTATGTTAATACTTGCGGATTAATAATATTTGGGTCTGAAAATCATCCATATTATCCATAAGCCGCCGGTAATTATTATCATAAATATATCAAACAGCAGATTGTGTTTGCGCCTTATCGGTCCGGCTTAGGAGCCTGCGCTTGAGCTTGAGCTCGAGCTTGCGCTGGAACTTGACGACGGAGAATTCATGATAGTTACGGGCGGAGGGGCGGTTGCTGCCGGAGTTGATTGCTTTGCAAAGTTTTGAGTCGGAACCCCGCAGGCAGGACAAATTATTGCTTCGTCATCTATTTGTTTTCCGCACTTATAACAATACATGAAATATACCCCCCCCCGTTATTTTGTAAAATAATAGCATTAATATCACAATTAGTCAATAAAGTACACTGCATTTTCGGAAAATTATTCCCCAGTGCGTTTTTCTTGTCATCACTTATTATTCTGTTTGAGCGGGGAATCGGTTATTTTTTATTTCTTTTTGTTGCAAATGGGATTTACACAAGTTAAAATGAGAGTGGTTGTTTCTAATATGGAATAATAGTCAGAGTATTCATAGCAGTGTTCCGCCGCCTCTTTTGCTGCTTTGAATAAATAAAGTTTCCTTTTGAAAGGGGTTGCACCGGTTGAAAATCCTTATAGCTGATGACGAGGCCGATATCCGCAATCTGATAAAGTTAAGCCTTGAGGAAAACGGCTACACCGTATTCCCGGCGCAGAACGGCAAGGAGGCGCTGGACATACTGAAAGCCGAGGACATTAATCTTGCCATTCTTGATGTGATGATGCCTGTTATGGACGGCTTTAATCTGCTGCGAAAGATTCGGGAAAACAGCACCATTCCCGTCATTATGCTGACTGCAAGAAATGACGAGATGGACAAGGTTCTGGGGCTGAATTTGGGCGCTGACGATTATCTCTCGAAGCCCTTTTCCGTTTCCGAGCTGGTTGCCCGCGTGGGGGCGCAGCTAAGACGCAGCAACGAATATCTGTCGCTAAAGGAGCAGGGCACTACCCTGCTTACTTACGGGAAGCTGTCGATTGATAAAGAGAAGTGCTGTGCCTATAAGGACGGGGAGCCTGTCGAACTCGGGGCTAAGGAATACAAGCTGCTGTTGTTTTTCTTAGAGAATCCGGAGCGGATTTTTACTAAGCGGCAGCTTTATACTGCGGTCTGGGACGAGGAATATTACTACGACGACAACACCATAATGGTGCATATCAGCCGGCTTCGAAGCAGGATTGAGGACAATCCGCAAAAGCCTTTATACCTCAAAACCATTCGAGGCATAGGCTATAAGCTCCATTACACCGGAGAATGATTATGAAGAAAGCAAAGCTCTCCAATCAGTTTCTCAGAAACTTCTGGGTCATATTCTTAATCACAATCCTTGCGACTGTGCTTGCCTTTGCGCTTCTGTCCTTTGCAAGCAGGCTGATATCAGATTCTCTCACAAAAAACCGATATTCAGCAGAGTCTATAATAAAAGAGGATTACAGGCAGATTGACGCTTCAGCCGTTGCGGCAAGCGGCGGCGGGGTTCAGGTCATAGACAGGGATTACCGCATTGTTCTGTCTGAGGGGCTTGATACCTTCGGCAAGGAAAAGCTCACTGTCGAGGAGTTCACCGCCTTTCTGACAAACAGCAAGAGCACCGAATACCACTATGACATTCTCTATGAGCCGCAGGGGGAGTTCTGGCTTGTCGTCACCTTCCCTACCTCGATTCGGCTTGACTTGAAGCTGATTCACAACAAAGACGCCGCCCGAAGCGACCTGTTAAGGGCAGGCGGGGCTCTTCTCTTTGCGCTTGTAAGCTATCTGTTGATTCTTGCGGTTTTCAGCCTTATTTATTCGAGGGTGACGGCGGCGAGCATAACGGTGCCGTTAAAAAAGCTCACGGAAGGGACAAGGCTGCTGCGTGAGGGCGATTACTCCGCACGGGTCGATTTGCGGCTTAAAAATGAGTTCGCACAGCTTCAGGACACCTTTAACGACATGGCCGCAAAAATTGAGCATGAGACAGCCCTGAGAAAGAAGTCCGAGGAGGACAGGCGGCGGCTGATACTCGATATTTCACACGATTTAAAGAACCCCTTAGCGAGCATTCAGGGTTATTCGGAGCTGTTGTGTTCAAAAGAGCAGTCGCCGGAGCTGACCGCCATTTATCAGAACAGTCAGCGGGCGAACAGGCTTCTTAATGAGCTGTTTGAATTGTCAAAGATGGACAGTCCGGATTTTTCATTAAAGCTTCAAAAGACCGACATCTGCGAAGCGTTGCGGCAGATTTGCGGGAATATCGTTACGCAGCTTGAAAGTGCGGGCTTTGAATATGAGTTCGACATACCCGAAAGCAGTGTTTATACAGAGCTTGACGAGGCTCATTTCGGGCGGATTATTCAGAATCTTACCGACAACGCTGTCAGATACAATCCTAAGGGCACGACGGTGACGGTGACGCTGACGGTTGAAGATGACACGATAATAATTGACTTCAGGGATGACGGGGTCGGCATTCCGAAGCACCTGAGACAGGATATTTTCAAGCCCTTTGTCCGTGCGGACGATTCGAGAAACTCAAAGACAGGCGGCAGCGGTCTGGGGCTTTCCATTGCAAAGAAAATTGCCGAGGCTCACGGCGGGGATTTGTATTTACTCGACGACGGCAGAAAGGGCAGCATCTTCAGGCTGACACTCCATACGATTTAAGATTTTTTTAAGATTGCTTTTAGCTGTATTTCAGATTGACCTACTAAGATGAAAGCAGGACTGAAATACAGCTGATTTATTTATGGGGTGATAGTATGCACACTGAGCCTGCTTACTCAGAAATCTTCCTTACAAGGTGCGCCTTTGTCATTTACGGCAAAAAGGTCTACAAGTCATTTTCCGACCGGCTGCCCCTTGAGGGTGCAAAAGAAGTGCTTGACTTCGGCTGCGGCATGGGCACTGTGGCATACTACACCTTAAAGCGGCTTGAAAGCGGAAGGCTCACCTGCCTTGACATTTCCGAGCGCTGGCTTAAAGCCTGCCGGAAAACGCTTCGTGACTTTCCTGATGTCAGCTTTATTAATGACAGGGCAGCTCTGGAAAATGACTGCTTTGACATTATCTACTGCCACTTCGTTTTGCACGATATTCAGGAAAGTGAGCTCGAGGAGGCAATACCCGATTTGGTAAGGGCTTTAAAATGCGGCGGGGTGCTTGTTTTCAGAGAACCGCTTAAAGAGATTCAGAAGCTTGTCACAATCAAACGGTTATTGAGCGAAAACGGCCTCATACTAAAGGACAGCCGCATAACAGATGTGCCGCTTATGGGCAATTCGCTTGAAAGCGTGTATATGAAAGCCGAGCCTGCCGATTAATCAGTTTTTCAGTCCGAAGAAACACTGAAGGAGGCTAATTTATGTTTTTCATTTCATTATTTCTCGTACTGACCCTGACGGCGGCTGTATCGGGCGCCGGTCTGTTGATAATGCTCTTTGTCCGAACGGTATCTCATAAGAAGAAGGAGCGGTCATCCTTAATTACAAAGCTTGCAATATTCTTCGTAATAATCACTGTTGCGAACATCTGCGTTATCGCTGTTTCACAGCTTAGGGCCTGGACGCCGCCCATTGTGGACGACAACGGCAGCACGCCCGCTAACAGCATTGCAGAACTGACCGAGCTTGAGTTTAACGGCAGAAAGCAATGGGTCAGCATCAGGGGCTGGGATAAAGATAAGCCCGTACTGCTCTTTTTGGCAGGCGGCCCCGGCGGAACACAGATGGCTGCTGTCAGGCATGAGCTGTCAGAGCTTGAAAAGCACTTTGTGGTCGTAAACTGGGACCAGCCCGGCTCGGGCAAGTCATACCGTGCTCAGAAAACAAAGAACATCACCGTTGACACCTATGTTCAGGACGGCTATGCTCTGACTGAGTACCTTAAAGAGCGTTTTGATGAGGAGAAAATATACCTCGTCGGCGAGTCATGGGGCAGCGCTCTGGGAATCTTCCTTATTGATAAGTATCCACAGTCTTATCACGCCTTTATCGGCACAGGGCAGATGATTGACTTTGAGGAGACAGAGAGGCTCGATTATAAAAAGGCTATTGAAATTGCCGAAGAAAAAGGCGATACTCTGTTTATAAAGAATCTGAAGAAAAAAGGCGAGCCGCCCTATTACGGCAATAAGGTTACCTTCAAAAGCGCAAAGTATTTAAATTACCTCAGCGCATATATGGCGAGAAATCCCGAAATAAGCAATGCCGGATACAATACCCTTCGTGACCTTGCCTCGCCCGAGTACGGAATTCTCGACAAGCTGTACTTCTTTTTAGGGCTTGTTAATACCTTTAACGATGTGTATCAGAAGCTTTATGATATAGACCTCAGGGAGGACTATACCACGCTCGATGTGCCTGTTTACTTCTTCATAGGCAGGCATGATATAAATGCCCCTACCGCTCTCGTTGAGGAATACGAACGAATTCTCACTGCTCCCGAAAAGAAGCTTATATGGTTCGAGCATTCGGGTCACAGTCCGTGGATCAATGAGCGGGACAAATTTGCAGAGGAGGTTCTCTCATGTCTTCTGGGAGCCTAAGCAAGAAAAAGCCGTCTGTTCTGGTGCTTGTTTCGGCAATTCTATGTGTACTTTCGGTGGTCGTAATCTATGTGCTGACCTCATTGCCGGGGCCAAACGATGACGGTATCGTGATTCTTGACAGCACGAACGGCACCATCTTTGAGGCGGAGCTTAAAAAGTACAGCTCAAACAACAAATTTGAAGCAGAGCTTAATAAGGGTGATATTGTCAAGGTAGAGTTTGAGCGCAAAAACGGCGAAATCTCACTGAGCATCAACGGCAAAAACGGCAGCGAGCCTTATACGGGCAATGCCTTAAAGTCGGGCATGTTTACCTTTACCGTTCAGGAAACGGACACCTATGTGTTCTCCCTTGCGGGCAAAGACGCAAGCGGTAAAATCAAAATAGTGAACCTGAGCGACAGTAAGAATCAGGCGGAAACTACTCAATAAGCCGCTTTGAAGGGATGAGGACAATGATAATGCCGATTTTACTGCTGCTTTTTGAGGCAGCGCTGGCTGTTTACCGCATAAGACAAGGCAAAATGCAGTACAAAGCCGCCGCATTAGTGCGGGGCTTTGCTGCTTTACTGATAATAGTGCTGGCTGCTTTCTCCGTCATTACATGGGGACTGAGGTATTATGCCCTTGTCATTGTCCTTGTTATTTCGGCGGCAGTAAATGCAACGATGGCATGGCGGGGAAAGAATGAAAAAATAAAG
>JAAYOZ010000008.1 GCA_012520115.1 Clostridiales bacterium
GCCGTGTGCACAAGGGCAGCTTCTATGCCCTGCCCCAGTCCCCCCAGCTTTACAAGCAGCTTTCCATGGTTGCGGGCTTTGACAGGTATATTCAGCTGGCCCGTGCCTTCAGGGACGAGGATTTAAGAGCAGACCGCCAGCCGGAGTTTACGCAGATAGACCTTGAAATGTCCTTCGTTGATGTTGACGACGTACTCGAAATTGTAGAGGGCTATATTTCAAGGGTCTTTAAAGAGGTTGCGGGCGTTGATGTTCCCCTGCCGCTGCCGAGGCTGACCTACGATGAGGCCATGAACCGCTACGGCTCCGACAAGCCCGACACAAGATTCGGCCTTGAGCTGTTTGACCTTTCGGATGTTGTTAAGGGCTGCGACTTCGGTGTATTTGACGGCGCTTTGGAAAACGGAGGCACCGTAAGGGGCTTTAACGCAAAGGGCGCCGTTCAGAAGCTGACACGCAAGGAGATAGACAAGCTGACCGAGACCGCAAAGGGCATCGGCGCAAAGGGTCTTGCGTGGATAAGGCTCACCGATGAGGGCATTGCTTCATCCTTCGGCAAATTAATATCCGAGGACACAATGAACGCCATACTCGCCCGCTCGCAGGCAGAAAAGGGCGATGTAATTCTCATCGTTGCCGACAAGAAATCGACCGCTCTTTCGGTATTGGGCTATCTCAGAAACGAAACCGCAAAAAAGCTTGAATTAATAACTGACGCATATAATTTCTTATGGATAACCGAATTCCCCTTCTTTGATTTTGACGAGGAGACACAGCAGTATGTGGCCATGCACCACCCGTTTACCTCGCCCATGGACGAGAGCCTGCCCTATCTTGAGACAGACAAGGCAAGAGTCAAGGCAAAGGCATACGACCTTGTGCTTAACGGCATTGAGCTGTCAAGCGGTTCCATCAGAATCACGAACCCGGAGCTTCAGAGCCGCATATTCTCCCTGCTCGGCCTATCAAATGAGGAGGCTCAGGCGAAGTTCGGATATCTGCTTGACGCATTTAAGTACGGCGCACCGCCCCACGGCGGCATGGGCATAGGCTTCGACAGGCTTCTGATGCAGATGCTCAGAGTCGAAAGCCTCAGAGATGTTGTGGCTTACCCGAAACTCAAGGACGGCACCGAGCCTATGACCGATTGTCCCGCTACGGTTGACGAAAAACAGCTAAAGGAGCTGGGTCTTAGAATTGACTTGTCCTGAAATCAACTCTGAGAGCAGAAGACTGTTAAAGAATTTTGCACAGAGTGCGAGAATTACCCTGCTTACCCTTTTTGAAAACGTTGAAAGCTCGGCCTCTTCTTTAAACGGAGAGGCAGCTTTAAATTCTAATGAGTACGCTTTAGAGAATGCGGCATACTCTTTGTTTATGCTGTCCGTTTTTGCAAGGTATCTGTTGCTAAACGGCTTTGCAGAAGGCGGCGGGGAGCAGGATATACTCAGCTTAATCAGGAACTATGAAAACCATGTGCCGCCTGCGGTGAGGGGCTGTTTTGACTATTACGGCGCAGAGCTAAGGCGTTTTTCCTATGCTGCCAATACTGACACTTTTGCAATGCTGTCTGAAAATGGCGGCTTTGCTTGTTTTATAAAGGATTTAGAGGGCATTGATGAGGGGCTGTGGCTTAGTAACCCCGAAATTATAGGGGTTCTGCACCAGTATTTCCACGCCGAGGTCAAGGCCAAGGCGATAAATGCCTACAAGGGCAGGATTGAGAAGGAGCAAATCGCCGCAGCGACCCAGCTTTTCACGCCCGCGTGGGTAGTGAAGTATTTGGTGGAAAACTCACTCGGAAAACTGTGGGCAAATATAAACCCCGCCTCCCCTACCCTTCAAAACTGTGCTTATTACATACCCTCGCCCGATGGCGGTGGGGAAAAGACTGACATAGCAAGGGCTGAAATGCTTGAAAGACTGTTAGGACTTACCTTTTTTGACCCTTGCACGGGCAGCGGGAATATTCTTTTGTATGCTTTTGAGTTGTTTTCAGGGCTGTACTCTGAGTGCGGGTTTTCTGCGGCTGAGGCTGCCGCAAAAATCCTCGAAAACAACCTTTACGGCATGGATTTAGACGAGCGCATGGAGGCTGTCTGCGCCTTCTCGCTTCTCATGAAGGCGGCGATGTACGACAAGGGAATTTTGTTAAGGCAGATAAGGCTCAACTTCACGGTAATAAGGGACAGTGACGGGCTTGAAATCCCGGACTCGCTGAAGGCTATTCTGGGCGAGGAGCTTTATACAAAGGCTATGTCGCTTATTTCCGACTTCAGGTTTGCTGACGAGGCGGGCTGTCTTATAAAGCCCGAAGGCTTTGATTATGCCGATTTTGTTTTAAGCCTTGAGGGTCTTAGTGCCAAAGAGGGTTTGAGTGAGGCTGACATTGAGGTAATAAGACGGCTAATTGATTTGGCAAAGCAGGCGGCGGCTCTGAGCCGCAAGCACTCTGTTGTGGCAACGAATCCGCCTTATTCAAACAAGCCCTCAAAAAGGCTGAAGGGCTTTTTACTGAAGAAATACAAGGCTTATGCGGGCGACCTTTTCTCTGCGGTAATGAAGCGTTCCTTTGATTTCTGCGAAAAAGGCGGCTGCTGCGCCTTTCTGACGCCCTATGTCTGGCTTTTTATTGCGACACATGAACAGCTGAGAAAGGATATTATAAGCAGCAAAACCCTTGAATCCCTGCTTTTGTTTGAATACTCCGCCTTTGCGGATGCGACGGTGCCTCTTTGCGCCTTTGCGCTTAAAAACGAGAGTGAGGACAGGCAGACCGTATTCATAGGGCTTGACGCCTTCCGCGGGGGCATGGAGATACAGGAAAAATATCTGCTTGATGCTCTTAAAGCAGCTGATTGTCCATATAAATATATAAGGGACACAAGGAGCTTTGCTTCTCTGCCGTACAGCTCCTTTGCATTCTGGGCAGATGACAGGCTTCTGCAAGCATTTAAACTGCCGAAGCGCATTGTGGATATTGCCGCTCCCCGTCAGGGGCTTGCCACGGGCGACAACTCCCGCTATGTACGTTACTGGCATGAGGTCTGCTTTGAGGATATAGGTCAGAATTTCGGAAGTCTGCGGGAGTTTCTGCTTTCCGGAAAAAAGTATATGCCCTACAACAAGGGCGGCAGCTTCTGCCGCTGGTACGGCAATCAGGACAGGGTTTTAAGGATTGACGCTCCGTACTTTGAGGAGCTTAAAAACAGGGGCAACCGCCTGCCCTCAAGGCAGCTTTACGGCAGGGAGTGCATAAGCTGGTCAAAGGTCACTTCGGGGGATTTTTCGATGCGCTATATCCCGCAGGGCTTTGCATTTGATGTAGCAGGCTGCAGTATTTTTGCCGAAAGTGATCTGTGGTGCCTGCTGGCATTCTCAAATTCCGTCGTCATGCAGTCACTTTTGCATGTTATGAGCAAGACCTTAAATTACGAGGTCGGGGCGGTCAAATCCATTCCCTATAAGGAGCTGTCGGGCGAATTAAAACAACAAGCCGAGGCTCTTGCAAAGGAATCTGTCGCCGCCGCAAAGGAAGAATGGGACAGATATGAGCAGTCGAGGGACTTTGTCTGCAACCCTCTTGTAAAGCTTGCGAAGAAAAAAAGAAATTCTTAAATTTTGATTAAATTTGTACTTTGCGCCATGTTGTCAGGGTAAATATACTTTTAATAATGTTGATAAATCGGCGCATAACAGTTATAATGGCTGTACAGATCATTGCCGGAGGATTGCTTATGGTAAGAGTTGAGAACCATTTAGGAACTATCGATATTTCCGAAAAGTACTTTTCCAGTCTTATCAGCCATACTGTTATGTCCTGCTTCGGCGTTATGGGAATGTCCGATTCGGTTAAAAAGAAAGGGGTCTTCCTGCCTTCTAAGAAAAACGTTCAGAAACACAAGGGCGTTTTTGTTAAAAGCGAGCTGGGCGGCCTGCTTGTGGATATTCATATTATCGTGGGCTACGGAATTAACATAGCTGCGATTGTAAGCAGCATAAAGACAAAGGTTCTCTATGTTATTGAAACTGCAACCCAGCTTAAGGTAAAACGAATTAATGTTTTTGTTGATGCGATGATATCCTGATTGCTTGGAGTGTTATTTTTGATTACTGGTGCGATGCTAAGAGATGCCGTGATTTCTGCGGCTAATAATATCGGCAACTACCGAACACAGGTTGACGAGCTGAATGTTTTCCCTGTTCCCGACGGGGATACGGGTACAAATATGTCTATGACCATTTCAAATGCGGCGAAAGAGGTCAGATTTATTGAGGACAACGCCTCTATCGAGCAGGTCGCAAAGATTGTATCCTCCTCCCTTTTACGAGGCGCAAGGGGAAACTCAGGCGTTATTCTCTCCCTTATTTTCAGAGGCTTTGAAAAGGGCTTAAGCGGCTGTTATGAGGCTGCGGGACCGACGATTGCGACTGCTTTACGGCTCGGTGCCGAGCAGGCATACAAGGCCGTTATGAAGCCCGTTGAGGGAACGATACTTACCGTTATTCGTGTTGCCGCAGAGGAAGCGGAAAAGGCAGCGGGCGGCGCCTCTGCCGAAAAGGTCTGGGAGATTGCATGTGAAGCCGCAAAAAGGGCTCTTGCGGATACTCCGAACCTTCTCCCCGCACTTAAAAAGGCAAAGGTCGTGGACTCCGGCGGTCAGGGTCTTGTCTATATAATGGAGGGCATGCGCAGCGTTTTCTCCGATAATGTTATTATCGAGGGAGATACCGTTGAAACGCAGGCCGCAGCCGTCATAAGAGATGTTATTCACGCAGAGGAGCATATAAAGTACGGCTACTGCACCGAGCTGCTTATATCAAAAAAGCCCGGCAGCTTTCTTGACTCCCTGCTTTTAAGGGCATATCTTGAAACCATCGGCGACAGCGTTGTTGTCGTGGACGATGATGATGTTATTAAGGTACATGTGCATACCGACGAGCCGGGCAGCGTGCTTACAAAGGCACGTGAGTACGGCGAGTTTGAGAATGTCAAGATTGACAATATGCGCCGCCAGCACAGGAATATTGTCTGGGGTGCTAATCAGCATAGAGAGGATCTCCATACCCACGAAGAGGATGTGGAGATTAAGGACTTCGGCTTTGTCGCAGTTGCCGCAGGCGAGGGTTTAAAGGAGCTTTTCCAATCCCTCGGAGTTGACGGTGTGGTCAGCGGCGGACAGACGATGAACCCCAGCACGGAGGATATACTTAACGAAATCAACAGGACTCCAGCGAATACGGTTTTTGTTCTGCCCAATAATAAGAATATAATACTCACAGCAGAGCAATCCGTGTCGCTTACTTCGAAAAAGGTCAGGGTCATTCCCACAAAGAGCATACCCGAGGGCATTGCGGCCATGCTTGCCTTTGACCCGGACTTAGACGAGGAGACAAATCACCTTAACTTAAACAAGGCGGCGGGGCAGGTTCAGACCGCTCAGGTCACCTTTGCCGCAAGGGACAGCGTAGTAAACGGTCAGAATGTTAAAAAGGGTCAGATGCTGGGCATGGAGAACGGCAAAATCACCGTTGTTGACAACGACGCCGTCAGCGCAGCGTTAAAGACCACAAGGCATTTAATGAAGAAAAACACCTCTGTCGTTACGATAATCTACGGCGAGGGCGTTACCGAGGAGGACGCCGAGAGGCTAAAGAAGCAAATCGAATCGAAGGCTCCCTCCGGCGCTGAAGTCGTAATTGTAAACGGCGGTCAGCCTGTTTACTACTTTATCGTATCGATTGAATAAACGCCCTTCAGCTTAAAGGCAGGGACGGGATATGAATATCAATTCTCCAATTCAATATTTAAAGGGTGTCGGTGAGGCAAGGGCAAAGCAGTTTAATAAGCTTGACGTTTATACTGTCGGCGATTTGCTGTATTTCCTTCCGAGAGCTTATGAGAACTGGGCGCCCGAGGAATCAATACATAAGGCTCCGCTATTCACGAACTGTTGTATCAGTGCGGTAATAGCAGAGCCTCCTGTTGTCAGCAGGATAAGCGGCGGCAGGCTGCTTACTAAATGCAATGTCACCGACGGGGAGACTATTCTGACATTGATATTCTTTAACAATCCCTATGTTGCGGACAAGCTTAAAGAGGGCGAGGAGTTTCTTTTTTACGGCAAGCTGAACAGGAACCTTTTCGGCGGCAGGGAGATGATTGCCCCGAGAATGGCGTCTTTGCAGTATTCGGGCAAAATCAGACCCGTTTACAGGCAGAGCGGAAAGCTTTCCTCCGCCATGATAGAAAACTGCGTCAGAAACTGCTTTAAGAACCTCACAGCCGCAGATGTGCCGGAAACTCTGCCGCAGTATTTAATTGAAAAATACGACCTTCTTCCCCTTTATGATGCGCTCAAGCAGATGCACTTTCCCGACAGTAACGAGGAGCTTTTTAAGGCACGGCGCCGGCTTGTTTTTGAGGAGCTTCTGATTTTCAGGCTCTCACTGTATTTCATTAAGGAAAGCGGCAGCTTGAGCGAGGGAATAAGACTTAACAAGGATTACACAGACGAATACACACAGTATTTGCCCTTTGTGCTGACTAAGGCGCAGAGGAAGTGCATTTCCGAAATCGCCGCAGACCTTTCGTTAGGAAAACCCATGAACCGCTTATTGCAGGGCGATGTTGGCTCCGGCAAGACGGCTGTTGCGGCGGCGGCAATTTACTCCTGCGCAAAAAACGGCTATCAGAGCGCACTTATGGCTCCGACTGAAGTGTTGGCGGAGCAGCATTACAGAACCTTACAAAAGCTGTTTGAGGGAACGGATATAAAAGTCTGCCTGATTACGGGCTCTAAGACCGCTAAGGAAAAGCGGGAGGCAAAGGGGCAGCTCTCTGTTGGCGAAGCGGATGTAGCGGTGGGCACCCACGCCCTTTTACAGTCGGATGTGGAGTTTAACAGGCTCGGCCTTGTCATCACCGACGAGCAGCACAGATTCGGCGTAAATCAGAGGGCGGCTCTTTCCGCCAAGGGGGACAACCCCCATGTGCTTGTCATGTCGGCAACGCCGATTCCCCGCACCCTTGCGCTTATAGTCTACGGAGATCTGGATGTGAGCATCCTTGACGAGCTGCCCCCGGGCAGGCAGGAGATTGACACATACAAGGTAGATTCGAGCTACCGTCAGAGAATATACAATTTCATAAAAAAACACCTTGACGAAGGCAGGCAGGCCTATATTATCTGCCCGCTTATAGACACTGACGAGGAGGAGGACTCCCCTGACCTGACAGCAGCAAAGCAGCTGGCGGAGGAACTCTCTGAGGGTGAGTTTAAGCAATACAGGGTCGGACTTTTGCACGGCAAGATGAAGTCCTCCGACAAGGATAAAATAATGCGCAGCTTTTCTGAAGGCGAGATACAGCTGCTTGTTTCCACCGTTGTGGTTGAGGTGGGCGTGGATGTGCCGAATGCGACGGTTATGGTAATCGAGAATGCGGAGATGTTCGGGCTGTCACAGCTGCACCAGTTAAGAGGCCGCATAGGCAGAGGGCAGCACAAGTCCACCTGCATTCTGATTTCCGACGACGAGGGCGAGAATGCAAAGCAGCGGTTTGAGGTATTCTGCGCCACCACGGACGGCTTTGAAATTGCCGAAAAAGACCTTGAATTAAGAGGCCCCGGCGATTTTCTGGGCAAAAGGCAGCACGGCATGCCCCAGTTTAAGATTGCGGATATTTTTACGGACAGCAAGAGCCTATATGCGGCGCAAAGAATAGCCGAGGGCATACTTTCCCTTGACCCGAAGCTTCTAAGACCACAGAATGCTGTATTAAAAATGTCCGTTGACAGGATGATTGCCGAATTTCAGAGGGCAAATTAAGGAGAGAACAATTATGAAAAGAATCGCAAGCTTTGAAGTAAATCACAATATACTCGAAAAGGGCATGTATACCTCCAGAATCGACGGGGATGCGGTCACCTACGACATCAGGATGCGCAGACCCAACAAGGAGGATGTCATAAGCAACGCCGCAATCCACACCATTGAGCATTTGTTTGCTACCTTTGTACGCAACTCCGAGTTCTCGGATAAAATTATCTACTTCGGCCCCATGGGCTGCCGCACGGGATTTTATTTTATCGTCAGGGACAGCGTTACGCCCGACAAGGCCATTAAGCTGACATACGATGCCTTTAAGTTTATTTCTCAGTATGAGGGCGACATTCCCGGAGTTTCGGAGATTGAATGCGGAAATTTCAGAGAGCACTCCCTTGAGGGCGCAAAGCTTGAAGCTAAAAACTTCTACCCCGTTCTCGAAAACTACACGGTCGAAATGCTGAAATACAAACAATAGATGATTGATAATTAAGCCCTTTCCGTAAGGAGGGGCTTTTTGTTTTGCCTCTCTGATGTCGAATATATCTGTTTATCAGGGAAAAATAATTAAATGCCACGTACTGATGGGGGAATTTACAACTTATTTACAAAATATCAGTTGACAAAAGCTTATGGTGAATATATATTATTAGTGTTAGCACTCAGACGATGCGAGTGCTAACAGTGCTATTCTGAAGGAGGTGGGGCTGTGAACCTTAGCGCACGGAAGAATAAGATACTTTCAATCATAATTGACCAGTATATTCTCACAGGCGAGCCTGTGGGCTCAAAGACTGTTGCAGCCCTGCTGAATAACGCCGTATCCTCCGCGACCATCAGGAACGAAATGGCCGAGCTGTGCGACTTGGGTTATCTTGAGCAGCCCCATACCTCGTCCGGTCGAATCCCCTCTCAGAAGGGTTACAGATATTATGTTGACCGCCTTATGGGCAGGTATGAGCTTGCAAACGATGAGATGAGCCGCATTGAGCGTCAGCTTGAGGGCGCTTCAAGCGAGCCTGAGGCCCTGCTTATCAAGGCCAGCGCAATTCTTGCGGAGCTGACAGGCTGTGCCGCTATTTCCACAACGCCGAAGGATGAGCATACGGTCATTAAAAAGGTGGAGCTTGTGCCTATAAGCAACCGTTCGATGATGGTCGTGCTTGTAACCTCCTCGGGTATGCTCAAGTCAAAGGTGTGCCGTATGGATGTGCCTATAACCTTAGAGCTTATCGAGCTGTTTTACAATATTGCGGCTGTGAATTTCATCGGCGTGAAGGTGTCGGACATCTACGCACCCATGCTTCAGAACATCGCAGCTTCCCTCGGTGACAAGGCCTTTGATATGCTGAGTCTTGTAAATGCGGTAGCTGACCTTGCTCAGAGCTGCACTAATTCGGAGCTTTTGCTTGAGGGCGAAGTAAACCTTCTGACCCACAAGGAGCTTGAGGCAAATGCCTTAGAGCTTATGTCCTTTTTGCAGGACGGCGGTCTGCTTTCAAAGCTGCTGACCGAGCGAAGCCCGCAGCTGAGTGTCACAATCGGCAGCGAAAATGTCTTTAAGGAGCTTGAGAATTCAAGTATGATTCTGTCGGGCTATTCGGTCATGGGTCAGAACGCAGGCTCCGTCGGCATCATAGGCCCTACGAGGATAGACTATGCAAGGCTGATACCGAGCATCAGGTTTTTGTCCTCGCTTGTGGGCAGGCTGCTTACAGAGGTCAGCGAGACTGAATAACCGGCAAAAATATATTTAGTGAGGATTGATATAAGTGCCTAAAAAGAAAAATCCGGACATAAACGAGCCTAATAACGAGAAGGCTTCGGAAGTGCCTGAGATAAACGAAGCAGAAACGGAAAACAGTGCTGCTTCGGAACTTAATGCTGTGTTGGAGACAGTAAAAAAGGAACTCGACGAAATGAAGGATTTATACCTTCGCACCCTTGCGGAGTATGATAATTACAGAAAACGCACCGTCAAGGAGAAGGAAGCCATTTACGGCGACGCAAAAGCGAATGTCTTAAAGCAGTTTCTGCCCATAGCCGATAATTTCGAGAGGGCAATGATTAACAGCGCAAACGAGGATTTTGGGAGCTTTAAGCAGGGCGTGAGCATGATTATTAATCAGTTTCTTAAGGTTCTCTAAGACGAGGGACTTAAGGAGTTCGGAGCTGTCGGCGACAGCTTTGACCCGAATATACACAACTGAGTAATGCATGAGGAAAATCCGGATTTAGGCGAAAACGTCATTTCGGAGGTTTTCCAGAAGGGCTATATGCTCGGCGACAGGGTCGTCAGAGCTGCGGTTGTCAAGGTAGCTAACTGACTTCTTTATTTTCCATATACATTTATTCAGGAGGAAACAATATGTCAAAAATAGTAGGTATCGATCTCGGTACAACAAACTCATGTATAGCCGTTGTTGAAGGCGGCGAGCCGATAGTAATTCCCAACGCCGAAGGCGCAAGAACTACCCCGTCGGTTGTTGCTTTTTCAAAGACAGGCGAAAGGCTCATTGGTCAGGTTGCCAAAAGGCAGGCAATCACTAACCCCGACAGGACCGTATCCTCGATTAAGCGTCAGATGGGTACTGACTTCGGCGTGAAAATAGATGACAAGAGATATACCCCGCAGGAGATTTCGGCTATGATTCTTCAGAAGCTGAAGGCCGACGCAGAGGCTTATCTCGGCACCAAAATCACTGAGGCCGTTATCACCGTACCCGCATACTTCACAGACGCTCAGCGTCAGGCCACAAAGGACGCAGGCAAGATTGCAGGCCTTGATGTTAAGAGAATCATAAACGAGCCCACCGCAGCCGCTCTCGCTTACGGCATTGACAAGGAAAACGACCAGAAGGTCATGGTTTATGACTTAGGCGGCGGTACCTTCGACGTCTCCATCATCGAGATGGGTGACGGTGTTCAGGAGGTTCTTGCAACGGCCGGTAACAACAGGCTCGGCGGCGACGACTTTGACCAGAGGGTTGTAGACTGGCTCATCAATGAGTTTAAGAAGGAGCAGGGCGTTGACTTAAGAGGCGACAAGATGGCTCTCCAGAGGCTTAAAGAGGCCGCAGAGAAGGCTAAGATTGAGCTTTCGGGCGTTACCTCCACAAACATCAGCCTTCCCTATATCACCGCTGACGCCACAGGCCCCAAGCATCTTGAGATGACCCTTACAAGGGCTAAGTTCAACGAGCTGACAGCTGACCTTGTTGAGGCCACAATGGGCCCCGTACGTCAGGCTATGGCAGATTCGGGACTCAAGGTTTCGGAGATTGACAAGGTTCTCATGGTCGGCGGTTCGTCAAGAATCCCCGCCGTTCAGGAGGCTATCAAGGCCTTTACCGGCAAGGAACCGTTTAAGGGCATCAACCCGGACGAGTGCGTTGCAATCGGCGCTGCGCTTCAGGCAGGCGTTCTCGGCGGCGACGTTAAGGGACTGCTGCTTCTCGACGTCACTCCCCTGTCTCTCGGCATTGAGACCCTCGGCGGCGTATGCACAAAGATAATCGAGAGAAATACCACTATCCCCACAAGGAAGAGCCAGATTTTCTCCACCGCAGCCGACAACCAGCCCTCTGTTGAGGTACACGTGCTTCAGGGTGAGCGTGAATTTGCAAAGGACAACAAGACACTGGGCAGATTCCACCTTGACGGCATTATGCCCGCACCGAGAGGCGTTCCGCAGATTGAGGTCACCTTCGATATAGACGCAAACGGCATTGTTCATGTTTCCGCTAAGGACTTAGGCACTAACAAGGAGCAGTCAATCTCCATTACAGCCTCCACCAACATGTCCAAGGAGGACATAGAGAGGGCCGTTAAGGAGGCCGAGCAGTTTGCCGAGGAGGACAAGAGGCGCCGTGAGGAAATGGATACACGCAACGCCGCAGACCAGATGGTATATCAGGTCGAAAAGCTCATGACCGACAACGCCGACAAGTTCTCCGACGATGACAAGGCTCAGATTAACGAGAAGGTCGACGCACTCAAGGAGGCTCTCAAGGGTGACGACATCAACCTCATCAAGTCCCGTCAGGAGGAGCTTACAAAGAAGTTCTACGAGTTCTCCGAGAGGATTTACAGAGAGGCTGCCTCTCAGGCTCAGCAGCAGAACCCGGGTGCAGACAGCGCAGGCAATAACGCCAATGACAATTACTACGAAGCTCCATATACTGATGTTGAAGGCGATAACCAATAAGCTTAAATAAAATATAGCAGGGGCCCCGCCTCTGCTATATTTTAGGATTATGGGGAGACTATGTTTGTCTTGAAACTACAAGATATTTGTCATATAATGCTTGTATTCGGCGGCAAAAACTTACTTCAGCTTACTGTGCCGCCTCTTAATTAATAAATGGATTAGGGTTAAATTTATGGCTGAAAAACGAGATTATTACGAGGTTCTGGGCGTTGACAGAAACGCCACGGAAGATGAAATAAAAAAGGCCTATCGTCAGATAGCCAAGAAATATCACCCGGACTTGAACCCCGGCGACAAAGAGGCCGAGGCGAAGTTCAAGGAGGCCAATGAGGCATACGAGGTGCTTTCGGACAGCGACAAGAAGGCCAAGTATGACCGCTTTGGCCATGCGGGCGTTGACCCGAGCTACGGCGCAGGTCAGGGCGGGGCTTACGGCGGTTTTGGCGGTATGGACTTTGATCTCGGGGATATTTTCTCAAGCTTTTTCGGCGGCTTTGGTCAGAGGAGCGCAAATCCGAACGCTCCCCAGAGAGGCTCCGATGTTCATGCCACCGTCACCATTTCCTTTGAGGAGGCCGCAAAGGGCTGCAAAAAGACCGTTAATATTGAGCGCATTGAGGTTTGCGACACCTGCAGCGGCTCGGGAGCGGCTCCCGGCACAAGTGCTCAGACCTGCCCGGAATGTAACGGCTCCGGTCAGATAAGGGTGCAGCAGCGCACTTTCTTAGGCGTTATTTCCACCACAAGAACCTGCTCGAAATGCGGCGGCAGAGGAACCTTTATACCCAATCCCTGCAGCACCTGCAGGGGCGCAGGCAGGGTAAGAAAGCCTGCTACAGTTGAAGTCGACATTCCCGCCGGAATCGACGACCGTGAGGCCTTCCCAAGCAGGGGCAACGGCAACAAGGGTATAAACGGCGGTCCTGCGGGAGATTTGATCATCAATGTACATGTAAGACCGCACCCCTTCTTTGAAAGGGACGGCTATAATATCTGGTGCGAAGTCACCGTCAGCTTTGTTCAGGCGGCCCTCGGCGATATGCTTCAGGTGCCTACCTTGGACGGCAAGGTTAAGTTCCCGCTGCCCCCCGGAACCCAGCCGGGCAAGGTGATACAACTGAAGGGCAAGGGTATTCCCTACAAAAACAGCAGGGGCGTGGGCGACCAGCTTGTCAGATTCATAGTTGAAGTGCCCCGCAAGCTCACTCAGAAGCAGAAAGACATCCTCCTGCAGTTCAATGAGGAGATGGGCAACAAGCCCCCCGAAAAGCCGGAGGAAGACAAAAAGGGCTTCTTCGGCAAAAAGAAGAAATAAAAAATGCTCCCTGATTTCAGGGAGCTTTGTTTTTACTGGCAGCAGAAGGGTTTTTTATTCCGGCTGTCTATGTAGTAGAGTAATGCTATGCCTAAAGCCACTATGAAGAAGGTCACAAACATCAATATTGAAATCGGGTTCTGTTTGGGGTTGAAGGCGTCTGCGCCGTTTGTGAAGAAGTAAAGGGCCGCAACAATAACGAAATATACGGGGAAGGTAACCTTGCAGAACTGCGAAAAGCTCATTGCAACAGGCGTGTCGAGCCTTTTTCTTATCATGTTCTTATGCACGATATATGAGAACACGGCTAAAACTACACCGCATATAACAATATAGGCCACAACCATCGGCACGTCAATGTCCCAGTATACCGCTGCGGCGTTCGGGTCTGAAGCTATCACCGCATTGTACTGCTCAAGGCTGTGATAGATGCGCTTGCCCGTGGGGGTGAATTCCTGCTCGTAAATCCTGCTGATGAAGGGTCTAATAAGCGTCAGACCGAGGCCTGCTGAAAGGGTGAAAACGGCGTTGTATGCGGCCTTCAGCTTGCGGGGGATTTCGGGGAAGGAGTCAGCCACATTCCATTTACTCTTCAATTTTTTGTCGGCTATGAAGAATAATATCATCAGACCGAAGCCTAAAAGGAAGCCTGTGAAGTACTCCCAGTATGACCATGCATAGCCCTTGAAAATCTTCGGCTTGTAACCTCCGAGGTAGGGGGCGCCGGCGTCCATCACCAGAAAAATATCCGCAAGGGTTATGGACAGCGCCATGACTATATTCGAGCCGAGATTTACACGGACGCCGAGCTTATCCTTAAGCCCGAAGCGCTGGTAGAGAAGCAAAGCAATAGCGGCAAAGGTGTTGGAAATGACCTCGATTGTTGTGAAATAGTTCCTGCCGCCGGTGAGCTTTTTTGCCCAGTTCATGCTGTCAAAGTGCTTCAGGAACATAAGCCATGTGTTGGTATCAAGACCATTCTCCGCAAGTCCCGTTTCAAAAAGCCTGACAGCCTCAGGGTGCAGAAGGTCAAGAATCGGATGGGCAAGCGAAACTTTAAACAAGTAGTGTACTGCGTAAAAAATGACTGCCGCAAATATAAAGTCCTTTATTTTATAGCTCCTGTCGGTAAAGAAACGCCCCATAAGAAAGCCGAAGAAGGGCATCCAGCCAAATCCGAGCATCAACATAATTGACAAGCCGATTAAGGGGCTGATTTCCACAAAGGAGGTCTGCGCCTCATTCAAAAGCGAAGTGGTCTCAAAGAAGCCCGACATCTGACGATTTAAGGTTCCCCAGCCGCCGACGGTGACCGCCGTGGCAAAAACCGTGAAGGTGAACATCTCGTATATATTCTTTTTTCTGTCGCCAAAGACATAAAAGAAAAACAGGCACATTGCGGCCGCTACGGCAAACATACCCCACATTGCGCCGAAGCCGTGACTGCCCCTTGCCCTCCACATAAAGCCGGTCGCAAAAGCACTGACCAGTACCGCAACGATTTTAAAGGCGATGCTGTGCTGACGGGGTCGTGATGATAAAGCATCGGTGGGCATAATACCTCTCCCTTTTGTATTAATTCAATATCTTTACAAAAATACCATATATAACATTAGTGCGTCAACTCAGTAAATTATTAATAAGGAGAGATTTTTAGTTAAATCTGTTTATTGACAGAGCAGAACATATATATTATAATAAGTAAGCATTTTTGAGATGCCGATGTGGCGGAATAGGCAGACGCAAGGGACTTAAAATCCCTCGATGGCAACATCGTATCGGTTCAAGTCCGATCATCGGCACCAAAGCCTCAGAATCATTTGATTCTGAGGCTTTTTGTTTTGTGAAACTAAAAGCCCGACATAAATGTCGGGCTGGATGTGATGGAATCAGGATTGCCGAGATTTAACCAGAATACGCTGGTCAAGGGGGTATTTTGTTACCATAGGGCAATTCTATAAGATTTAAATCGGCAATCCAGTAGTTGTACAGGGACGCCAAGGGAAGCCACGGATTTTCGATTCTGTTCAGCTTTTCATTATTCATTTCGATTCTCTCGAAATGCTTTAAATATTTATCTACGGCTAAGACGCCGATTGTAACTGAGAGCACACAGGCAATAATGACAGCCGCAATAAAGAATTTATTTCTGAAGGCTTTTTTAAGCTCAATCCTTAACATTGATTTCATTGCGTTTCCTCCGTTTCAAGCTTAATCTGGATATAATAGGTAAAGTCCTTCAGCTCGCCGTCCACAAAAGTACTCGCTTTGTCTACATATAAATACATTTCGGGGCTTTGAAGATTTTCTTTGGGAATTATGTATGCGAGCTTGACTTTTGCCGTCTGACCTTTTTTTAAAGAAAACTGATAATAGGACCTTTCTTCGTCGGAACGGGTTATGTCCTCTGTCTGCTCAAGATAAAAGCAGTCGACTTCTCCGGGGGATAACGTATCTTTAAATTTAGAATCTTTATACAGTGACATTGTCGGGAGATAATGAATGTTCGTATTGCCTGCGACCCAGGCTATAGTCTGGTCTGTGAGTTTTTCGATTACCATTTCGAGCACTACAATTGTCTGAGACTCATCGTTGAGCCGGCCGTCTGCACCGAGATAGTTTTCCGCACGGTCTGTCCAGAAATCCTTTCTTGACAGACCCGCTTTGCTTATATCGTCTGTTTCGTATGCACTTGTAAGCGTATACTTCATTACCGATTGACCTTCCTGGCCCTCAACCACAACAAAGTTTTTATCATTGGGCACGATTTCCGGCGCTCTGTATTTATCTACTTTCTGACCGGTGATGATTCCTCTGCCTATTCTTCCGATGTCTTCAACCTCGCAGGAAGAAAGGCTGAATAAAATGCATAGGAGCAACATAATTGCGGCAAGCGAAGTCAGGCGCTTGTCATTTTTAACTATTATTCGCAAAACCAGACCTCCTTTATGTTTTGGGGCAACCTATTTACAACTGAGCCTCTTGCTCAGATTATATCAATTGACTCGGAAAATTCGCGGATTATATGAAATTATTTACCTTTTCTTAGCTAATTTGTAATAATTGGCACGGGCTTAAGTCAGGCGCATTTACAGCATTAAAAGTCAAAAAAACCTATGAATTACTGATGAATTCATAGGGTCGTTTTAAGGTAAGCTGCAGGATGGGACAGCAGGCTAAAAAGACTCCGTGCCGGGGGTTTGGTTAATTGAAGAATTGCATTGAAAAGCCCGCAGCGGAGGTGCTGCGGGTTTTTGTTTTGTTTACCCCTTGCTTCTGCTTTTTTCTCTCCATATATATTCGGGGGTCAGGGGGAAGGAGAGGAAATCAGTGCCGAAGGCCGTGGAAAGGGCGTTGCCAAGGGCGGCGGGGATGCCGATTATCCCGTGTTCCGCATAGCTTCTGATTCCATATGGTGATTCCTTTTCGGGGGTCTCCACAAAGCCTACCCTGTAATCCGGCTCCTGACCTATGTGCAAAAGCTTGTAGGTTCTGAGATTCGGCGTTGTCAGTACGCCGTCGCCTGTATATCTGAAGGCTTCCCTGCTTGCAAGGCTTATTCCCATTGACATGCCTCCGGCTATGACCGCACGCATAAGCTCCGGATTTATCGCCCTGCCCACATCCATAACGGTTGAGGCTGAGATTATGCGGTATGTGCAGGCTTTCAGGGCAGCTTCAACTTCCACGACCTGTGCGCCGAGGGTCCATGCGGGGCCTGTTTTGCCCTCGCCCGTTTCCATATCAAGCTTGCTTAAGCCTTTAAGCATAAAGCCTCCCCTGCCGATTACGGGCAGTCCGAGGGATTCTCCGTCCTCAGACTGATAGCCCTGCACTATGTCCTTGAACTCAATAAAATGCTCCGGATTCGTCTTAGCAAATACCCTGCCGTTTTCGATTCTGATATCCTCAATGGGGCATTTCAGGGCTTCGGAGCCGTTTATTCTGAGCCGGTCGAGAATATCGTCCACCGCTTCCAACACAGCATTGCCCGCCATATATTCGGTCAGACTCGCCACTGTTTTCCAGTGCTCGGGGGCCGTTCGGGTGTCAACATCCATTATGACATGGACATTGTCGGGGCTTATACCCAGCTTCTGTGCCAATATCTGCGCCAAGTGCGTCTGGTCTCCTGAGCCGATTTCCACAACGCCCGTATTCAGATTCACGCTGCCGTCAGGGTTAAAGGTTATAAGCGCTCCCGAAATCGCATCTGTCGGGGGCGTTTCGGTTTTCCAGAAGCAGGCTATCCCCTTTGCTCTTACGGTATCTTTCTTTATCATTTCCGCTTTGCCGTCTTTATAGTCGGAAAGCTCCTTAACCTTCTTCAGACATTCGGGCAGGTTGCCGATTATGTCCTCGGTGCACATAACCTTTGTGGGCGTAAGGCAGCCGGGGACAATGGCGTTCTTGATTCTGATTTCAAAGGGGTCTATGCCGCACTCCTTGGCAAGCACGTCTATGGTGCGCTCCATGCAGAAGATGAAGGACTCATGGGCAAAGCTGCGGTATGAGGTGGCATAGGTGTGGTTTGTGTAGACGCACAAAGAGTCGCAGGAAAGGTTGTCTATGCGGTAGGGGCCGGTGCAGTCCGTGGCCGCAGCTTTCGTCATATATGGTGAGATGTCCGTATAGGCTCCGCAGTCAAGGCGGTATGTTATCTCCGCTCCCGTGAAAAGACCCTCCCGAGTGGCGCCGAGTTTAATATCTGCCTCAAACCCTATGCGGCAGGGGGCGCTTACCATGTCCTGCTCACGGGGGATAGTAAGGCGCACTGCCCTGCCTCCCACGCTCCTTGAAGCTAAAAAGGCGAGGATTTCGAGGAAGACGGGTGCCTTGCCCCCGAAGCCGCCGCCCACAAAGGGAACCTTGACCTGTATTTTCCCTGCGGGAACTAAAAAGGTTTCGGAAAGCATTTTTCTGATAGCATAGGGTGACTGAGAGGAGGATGTAATCAGAACATCTCCGTCCGATGAGATTTCCGCCCTTGCCGTTCTGACCTCCATTGCCGTATGGTCGGAGGGCGGCAGGGAGAAGCTTCGCTCTACTACTATATCTGAATTTTTCAGAGCTGACTGAGCGTCGCCTTTTCTTATGCTGTATTTGCTTGCGATATTGGTGTTTTCGATTGGGTATACATCCGTCACGACCTTTTTATAGCCGTTTGTCTTGCTGTGAACAAGCGGCGCTCCTTCGGCTAAGGCTTCGGTCGGAGTCAGCACTGCGGGCAGGGGTTCGTACTCAACCTGGATTAGCCTTACTGCCTGCTCGGCGGTGTATTCGTCCTGTGCTACGACCATTGCCACAGGCTCGCCTGCATAGCGGACAACATCGACTGCCAGAGCCGGGCGGTCAAGCACAAGGGGGCCGAAAAGCTCAGGACAGTCCTTGCCCGTCAGAACAGACTTCACGCCCCTGAGGGACATTGCCTTTGACACATCGAGCTTTTTTATCTTTGCATGGGCGTGGGTGCTTGTCAGAAGCCTTGCGGCAAGGGCGTCCGTGGCGGGCAGGTCATCGGTATAGACTGCCCTGCCCGTCACCTTGTCCCAGGCTTCTTTTCGCTGTATGCTGATTCCCACCGCTTTGTTCAAGTCTGCATCACCTCGAGTTTACTGCTCTTAATTTTCCCTTCGGGTCTATTGTTATACACAATCTGCATATTTAGTGAAATATTGAGAAAAATTAGAGTATAAAACTAAAGGAGTGATGTAATTGAATCCCTTTGAGCAAAAGCCTATGCCCCTTGTGGACGGCATAATGGACTGGTGCACCGTCTACCCCAAGCCCTATTGCAAGCAGACGGTCGACCCCTATACAAAGCTGCGTATCATCCTCATGAACGGGATTGAGGTTGAGGCGGTCATTTTTAAGCATCAGTTCAGCCGAAACTGCCCGAACAACGATCTGAGAAGGGAGCTTGCTCTGACACGCCGCATTGAACAGCAGCAGCAAAAGCATATCAACTGGCTGAAGCCCATTGATGAAACCCAGCTTGAGACTACAATCGGCTATGAGCATGTGGCCGTTGACCTGACTGCGTGGCTTGCCCAGAACGAGCCGAACCCCTATGTTAAGCAGGCCCTTGATTTTGCGCTGCTTGAGGACTTTGACCACCTTTACAGATATGCAAACCTTCTGGATTTAGACGCTCAGATACCCGCACAGCAGCTTGTAAAGAGCTATGTGGACATCACACCCGGCCGCCCGACTATTGCGGAGCACCGCTTCCCCTTTGATTCAATAAAGTATCATGTGGACTTTAAGACCGCAGACGTGCAGACCATGCTGAACACCCTGATTATTACTGCCGGCGAGCAGCAGACCATGAACTTCTATATGAATATCGGCAACACCTATTATAACGACCTGGGCCGTGAGCTGTATCTTGAAATAGGCATGATTGAGGAGCAGCATGTAAGTCATTACGGCTCGCTGCTTGACCCGAACTGCACATGGCTTGAAAATCTGCTGCTGCACGAATATACAGAGTGTTATCTGTATTATTCCTTCTATCAGGACGAGCTTGACGCAAATGTCAAGTCCATCTGGGAGATGCATCTGCAGCAGGAAATCGCACACCTGCACAAGGCGGCGGATTTACTCAAGCAGTATGAGAACAAGGACTGGCAGCAGGTCATTCCTAACGGCGCCTTCCCGAAGCTTTTGCAGTTCCACGACACCCGTGACTATGTACGAAAGATTCTCGGCGAGCAGATTCTGCTCACGGCGAACAGAGAGCAGTATGTTCCCGTCACAGAGCTGCCGAAGGACCATGAGTTCTTCCTTTATCAGGACATTGTCAACCACAATGTGGATGCCGTTCCGAGCCACAAGGTAATCGTTCAGCATCAGCAGAAGTTCAATATAGACTACCGTGCAGAGTCGCAGACGAACCCCGTACAGGAGCTGACCGACAGGACTGCGGACAACACCTGCATAGCAAGAAAGCCGTAACGAAAACGCCGCCCATTCGGACGGCGTTTTTTATAGCAGTAGTTGTAGGCTGATATATACTATCATAAGAAGCACTGCTGCGGTTATTTCGGCTGCTCTTTTTTTGCGGGCAGGGATTCTGGTAAACAGCTCTGCTATCCTTCTTTCAATCAGGCGTATCGGCTTTAACAGGTGCTTATATAATAGCAAACCGATGAGAATTATCAGGCTTGTTATAAGGTTTTGTATAACAAAAAACTCAAGAAATGCTTCACGGCTGCTTATGACCGATATCTCACGCATCCAGTCGGGTACAAGCAGCAGGATGTAAAGGATGTATAAGAGCCGCCAGAGGGTATTTGTCATTAAAACAGCTGCCGCTTTAAGCGGTATGCTGTTTTTCTTGAACTTATTCATAACACAGATTATTGCACAAAGGCTGAGGGCTTCAAAAAGTATGGATACGGCGGGGTTGAGTACTCTGTCGATTCTGACGGGCAGCATTAAATTCATCAGCTTTATGCCAGCCGAGAGCATTCCGATAAGCAAAATGTCTGTTGATTTGCCCGTTCTTTGATACACCGAATACATAAAGAAGCTGGCAACAGGGTACCAGACAAGCCAGCCGATATTAAAGGGCAAAAGGTGCAGCAGATAGCCTGCGGTCGCCTCGAATATTCCCCACAGCGAGCCTACGGTCAGAACCGTAATAAGTGTGTTTCTTCTTGTATTCTCTTTCACAAAATCACCCCAATCTCTAATAAAAATATGAGTTTCGGGCTATAAAAATACGGATATACCGTTTAAATCACTTGATTTTACATAACCTATCCGGTGAGGTGAAATTATGGAATCTATTTGGAGTCAGACTACCGATATAAAAAGCTATCCCCCGCTTACCGAGGATTTATCCGCCGATGCTGTCGTAATAGGCGGCGGTTTGGCGGGCATTCTGACGGCTTATTTGCTGAAGCAGCACAA
Organism: Clostridiales bacterium; assembly: GCA_012520115.1. Classification (GTDB taxonomy): domain Bacteria; phylum Bacillota; class Clostridia; order Oscillospirales; family Acutalibacteraceae; genus DTU053. The sequence goes on from JAAYOZ010000008.1 coordinate 21,270, forward strand.
TATTGACACTATCGTGCTTGAAGCTAAAAGGGTCGGAGGCGGGCAGACAAGAAATTCAACGGCGAAAATAACCTCCCAGCATGATATAATCTATACTAAGCTGATAGATTCTTTCGGCGAGGAGCTTGCTTCGCAGTACGCCAAGGCCAATGAAACGGCCATTCGTGATTACAAGCAACTGATCGAAAAGCAAAGCATAGACTGCTCATTTGAGGAGCTGCCAGCATACCTGTATTCACAGAATCAGGAGGACGTGCAGCGTCTGCAAAAGGAGGCAGAGGCGGCAAAGAGGCTCGGCATTGATGCCGAGTACACACGGGACACTGCCCTGCCCTTTTCGGTTGCCGGGGCCGTCAGGTTTAACAATCAGGCGCAGTTTCACCCCTTGGAGTTTTTAAAGGCAATCTCGGAGGGGCTTAAAATCTACGAGGACACAAGGGTTACGAAGGTGGAGGACAATGTGGTGTCCACCAACCACGGCAAGGTCAAAGCAAAGCACATAGTCTTTGCAACGCACTTCCCCTTTATTAACATGCCTGGCTTTTACTTTGCGAGGATGCACCAGGAGCGAAGCTATGTAATAGCCTTGAAAGATGCAATAAAGCTTGACGGAATGTATTACGGCGTGGATGAGGACGGGCTTTCCTTAAGGTGCTGGAACGATATACTGCTTTTCGGCGGCGGAGGGCATCGTACAGGTGAGAATTCCGCAGGCGGTAAGTATGCTTTCCTGCGGACAAAGGCCCAGGAGCTTATACCTCAGGGCAAGGAGGTTGCCTGCTGGTCCGCTCAGGACTGCATAACCCTTGACGGCGTGCCCTATATCGGACAGTTTGCCGCCTCAACCGAGAAATGGTATGTGGCCACGGGCTTTGCCAAGTGGGGCATTTCAACAAGCATGGCGGCGGCGAATATTATTACCGATATGATTCTCGGCAGGGAGAATCCTTATTCGCAAGTTTTTGCGCCGGGTCGCTTTACCCCGTCTGCGTCCACAAAGCAGTTTATTACCGATTTGGGACAGTCAGTTAAGGGGCTTGCAAGGCAGGCTTTCACCTTCCCGGATGAACAGGCAGAGAAGCTGCCTGCCGAAAGCGGAGGCGTTGTGGAGATTGACGGCGAAAAGGTGGGCGTTTACAAGGACGAAAACCGTAAGCTGCACATTGTTTCGGTCAGGTGTCCGCATCTGGGCTGTCAGCTTGAGTGGAACCCGGATGAAAAAAGCTGGGACTGCCCCTGCCACGGCTCACGCTTTGATATTGAGGGCAAGCTGCTTGACAACCCGGCTCAGATTAATCTTGATAAGTATTAATATTGGCTTCGGAGGTATTGAGTGAACCGCTTAAAGAACGAAAAATCGCCCTATCTGCTTCAGCATGCCGCCAACCCGGTGGACTGGTACCCCTGGGGCGAGGAGGCCTTTGCGAAAGCAAAAGAGCAGGACAAGCCCGTGTTTCTCAGCATCGGGTACAGCACCTGCCACTGGTGTCATGTAATGGCCCATGAGTCCTTTGAGGATGACGAGGTGGCCGCAGTGCTGAATCGTGATTTTATCTGCATCAAGGTCGACCGTGAGGAGCGGCCCGATGTGGACACGGTTTATATGGCCGTGTGTCAGGCTCTGACCGGCTCCGGCGGCTGGCCATTGACCATTATCATGACCCCCGAACAAAAGCCCTTCTGGGCCGGGACTTACCTGCCCAAACGCTCCCGCTACGGGATGATGGGACTTCTGGAGCTTTTAGATAAGGTGTCGTGGCTGTGGAAAAATCAGCGTGATACTCTGCTTTCCGACAGTGAGCGGATTATCACCTATATGAACAGACAGGATGGCGGCGGCAGGGCAAAAATAAGCCCCGAAAGGTCCCTTCTGCACAGGGCATATAAGGACTTTAAGGGAGCTTTTGACTCTGCATGGGGCGGCTTCGGCTCAGCGCCTAAATTCCCAACCCCTCATAATCTGATTTTCCTTTTGCGTTATGCTCATTTTGAAGACAAGCAGACCGCACTCAAAATAGCGGAGAAAACGCTGAGCAGTATGTTTAGGGGCGGTATCTTTGACCATATCGGCGGGGGCTTTTCACGCTATTCCACCGATGAAATGTGGCTCGTGCCCCATTTCGAAAAGATGCTCTATGACAACGCCCTGTTGACCCTTGCTTATCTTGAGGCCTATCAGCTTACCCGTAACCCGCTGTATCTTGATGTTGTTCGACGCACCTTGAATTATGTTCTGAGTGAGCTGCGGGATGAAAACGGGGGCTTTTACTGCGGTCAGGATGCGGACAGCGACGGGGTCGAGGGCAAGTTTTATGTCTTTACCAAAGACGAGATTCTGTCGGTTCTGGGCGCAGAGGGGCAGAAATTCTGCGATTGGTTCGGCGTGACGGATGAAGGCAATTTTGAGGGTAAGAATATTCTGAATCTGCTTCAGAATCCCGAGTTTGCCGCTTCAAATAAGGAGATAGCTGTGCTTTGCGAAAAGCTCTATGCGTACAGAAAACACCGCACTCATCTGCACAAGGATGATAAGGTTCTGACCTCGTGGAACTCGCTTATGATTGCGGCACTTTCTAAGGCGGCAACTGTTACGGGCGACGCCGATTATTTGAATGCGGCGAAAGAGGCGCACGGCTTTATACGGGAAAACCTTGCTGACGCTGAGGGGAATCTGCACATACGCTGGCGGGAGAACGAGACAGCCCACAAGGGACAGCTTGAGGACTACGCCTGCTATGTCTTTGCCCTGTTAGGGCTTTATGATGCGACCCTGGATGCTTCGTTTCTTATAGAGGCTGCGCTTTTTGCCGAACGAATGATTGAGCAGTTCCGGGACGAAAATGCGGGCGGCTTTTACTTTTATTCAAAGGACGGCGAGCAACTCATAACCCGTCCAAAGGAGACCTTTGACGGGGCTATTCCGTCGGGCAATTCCGTAGCCGCAGATGTGCTTTACAGGCTCTGGAAGCTGACCGGGGATGAAAAGTGGCTCGATACAGCTACACGGCAGATTTCTTATATCTCCGAGGCGGCGCTTAATTACCCCACCGGACACAGCTTTGCGCTGATTGCGCTTTCGAGGGTGCTGTATCCGTCGCAGGAACTGGTCTGCGTCACGAGCGAAAAGGAAATGCCCCCGGATTTGAAGGCATTTTTGTCCGAGAGCTATTATCCGAATTTAAGCTGTATTCTGAAAACGGCGGAGAATGCTCAAATGCTGTCAAAGGCTGCGCCCTTTACAAAGGAATATCCGCTGCCCGAAAAAGGCACTGCATATTATCTTTGTCGGGATTTCTCCTGCTCTGCGCCTGTTTATGATATTGAGGAAATCAAGAAACAGCTCTAATAAAAATCAGGGACTAAGCCTTCGCCTTAGTCCCTTAATCTTATGGATTAAACAGTACCCTTGACGCTTTTTCCAGCTCCTTTAAGAAGGCCTTGTCAAGCTCCGTGGGGTTGTACTCCGCAAGGTGTATGAGTATGTCTGAGTATTTATGCTTCGCTCCCGTAAGCTTCCTCTGGACGAGTTTATGCTTGATTAAAAGCTCCTCAGGCTCCGGAGCGGTGAGCATATATGCGTCGCTGAATGCGGACAGCAAATCAAACTGGCTGCCCCTTTCATATAAATAAATCCTTTTGCCGCTCTTTTCAGGCTTAGCAGATGTAAGCACCGCCGAGGGGGGAACGGTGGTGTCACCGTGCATAAGCTCTATCATTCCCTCTAAGTCCTCCGTGCGGATTTCTGACTTTAGGGCAAGGGGATTTTTCTCTGACATCAGGACCACATATTCAAAGTCCCAGAGCTTTTCGTGGGAGACCTCCTTATCGTCAAGTGTGCCGAAGAAGTACTTCTCATGCGCCTGACTGCAGCGGATTATGCCTAAGTTAAACTCGCCACGGATAACATTGCTTATGGTTTTTGTGGCGTTGGTCTCCTTGTAATTGAGCTCTATTTCATGGCGTCTGTCCAGCTTTTCCGCAAAGCTCCTGAAGGCGAGGCTTATATAGCCGGTTCTCGGGGCGGACAGGCTGAAGACCTGCCTTGCGGTGTCGGCTGTTCTGTAAAGGGACTCCATTTCTTCAATCTGCTTTAAGATGCTCTTGGCATAAGACAAAAACACCTGTCCCTTTGCGGTGGGCACCATGCCCTTGGGAGTGCGCCTGAAAATCGAGATGCCCAGATGCGCCTCAAGCTCCTTTATCGCCTTGCTTAAATTGGGCTGGGACATATAGAGGTTTTCGGCTGCCTGCGTTATGGAGGCGGCCTTTTCGACCTCGACTGCGTATCTTAAATGCTGAGTGTTCATGTTTACCTCCCTTTTAGGGATAGACTTCCGGATAATTCATAACCTGATTCATATATTAAAGGTGCTGCTTTTTATTTCGTTATTGGTATTATAGCATTTTTGCACAATACTTCAACAGAAAATCTAAATATATCTAACAATATCGATAAACGTATATCGATAAAGGAATATCTATATTCCATATTTATAATTGCCGGCATATAGGGGCAATGATAAACTGTAAATGAGGAAAAAAGTTCCTTATGAGGCCTCAAAACTCAGACCGGTCATTGATGATAAACAGCTTATTTCACGGCACTGCAAATTCTCACCGGATAAGGAGAATAGATATGAACAAAGAGTACAAGATTGTTGACAGCGTCGAAACACTTGGTAAGGCATTCTCGGAAATAAGAGAAGCCCAGAGGGTTTTCGCACAGTACACTCAGGAGCAGGTTGATAAAATCTTCCTCGCAGCCGCCACCGCCGCAAACAAGGCAAGGATTTCACTTGCGAAAATGGCGGTTAAGGAGACCGGCATGGGCGTAGTCGAGGATAAGGTTATCAAGAACCACTATGCTTCGGAATATATCTACAATGCTTATAAGGCTACTAAGACCTGCGGAGTTATCGAGGAGGATAAGTCCTACGGTATTAAGAAAATAGCGGAGCCTGTGGGCGTTATCGCAGCGGTCATCCCCACAACCAACCCCACCTCAACGGCGATTTTTAAGGCGCTGCTGGCACTTAAAACAAGAAACGGCATTATAATAAGCCCCCACCCGAGGGCAAAGAACTGCACGATTGAAGCCTCCCGGATAATCCTTGAGGCAGCTGTCAAGGCAGGCGCACCCGAAGGCATTATCCGCTGGATAGATGTTCCCTCCCTTGAGCTTACAAACTTCGTTATGAGAGAGGCAGACCTGATTCTCGCAACAGGCGGCCCGAGCATGGTCAAGGCGGCTTATTCCTCAGGCAAGCCCGCAATCGGCGTCGGCGCCGGCAACACTCCCGCAATTATTGACGACAGCGCAGACATAAAGCTTGCAGTAAACTCCATCATCCTTTCAAAGACCTTTGACAACGGCATGATCTGCGCCTCCGAGCAGGCTGTTATTGTGCTCGACAAGGTCTATAAGGCAGTCAAGGACGAATTTATTAAAAGAGGCTGCTGTTTCTTAAAGGGCGACGAGCTTGACAAGGTAAGAAAGACAATTATAATAAACGGCGCACTCAATGCAAAGATAGTCGGTCAGACAGCATACAGAATCGCCGAGCTTTCCGGCATTAATGTTCCCGAGGATACGAAAATCCTTATAGGTGAGGTCACGAGCGTTGAGCTTTCAGAGGAATTTGCACACGAAAAACTCTCCCCCGTGCTTGCCATGTATAAGGCAAAGGACTTTGACGAGGCAATAGACAAGGCGGCTCACCTTATAGAAGATGGCGGACTCGGTCACACATCCTCACTGTTTATTGACGCATACAGCGAGAATGAGAAGATTGCCAAGTTCGAGAGCGCAATGAAGACCTGCCGTGTTCTTATCAATACTCCGTCTTCTCACGGCGGCATAGGCGACCTTTACAACTTTAAGCTCGCTCCCTCGCTGACACTGGGCTGCGGCTCATGGGGCGGCAACTCGGTCTCCGAAAATGTCGGAGTTATGCACCTTATAAATATCAAGACTGTTGCCGAGAGGAGAGAAAATATGCTCTGGTTCAGAACTCCCGATAAGGTATATATTAAGAGGGGCTGCCTGCCGGTTGCTCTCGATGAGATTAAGAATGTTCTCGGCAAAAGACGAGTATTTATCGTAACAGACCACTTCCTTTACAAAAACGGACTCACAAAGCAGCTCGCTGATAAGCTCGACGAGATGGGCGTTGTCCATACGACCTTCTTTGATGTAGCTCCCGACCCGACACTCGAATGCGCAAGAGAGGGCGCAAAGGCCATGAGGGATTTCGAGCCCGACTGCATAATAGCCTTCGGCGGAGGCTCACCGATGGACGCTGCGAAGATTATGTGGGTGCTTTACGAGCATCCGGACGCAGACTTTGAGGACATGGCGATGCGCTTTGCGGATATCCGAAAGAGGGTTTACGACTTCCCGAAGATGGGCGAAAAGGCTTATTTCATCGCTATCCCCACAACGGCAGGTACAGGCTCGGAGGTTACGCCCTTCGCAGTTATCACGGACGAAAAGACTGGCGTGAAATATCCCCTTGCAGACTACGAACTTATGCCCGATATGGCAATCGTCGACCCGAACCTTATGATGAATATGCCGAAAGGACTTACGGCTGCTTCCGGCATAGATGTTCTGACACACGCAGTTGAAGCCTATGCTTCAATGCTGGCAACTGACTACACGGACGGCCCCGCACTCAAGGCCATTAAGATGGTATTCGACTATCTGCCCCGCTCTTACAAAAACGGTGGCAAGGACCCCGAAGCAATAGACAAAATGGCAAACGCCGCAACCCTTGCGGGTATGGCCTTCGCAAACGCCTTCCTCGGAATCTGCCACTCGATGGCTCACAAGCTGGGCGCATACTTCCACCTGCCCCACGGCGTTGCAAACGCACTTATGATTAATGAGGTCATCCGCTTTAACGCAAGCGAAGCACCCGTAAAGATGGGCACCTTCCCGCAGTATGACCACCCGCAGGCTCTCGCAAGGTATGCCGAAATCGCAGACTATTTAGGCCTTGGCGGAAAGACAAACGAGGAGAAGCTCGAAAGGCTCATTAAGGCAATCGCAGAGCTTAAAGAGTCTGTCGGCATTAAAAAGTCCATTAAGGAATACGGCATTGAGGAGAAGGACTTCCTCGAAAAGCTCGACGAGATGAGCGAGCAGGCCTTTGACGACCAGTGCACGGGCGCAAACCCGAGATACCCGCTTATAAGCGAAATCAGAGAGCTTTACCTTAACGCCTATTACGGTAAATAGTTTAATCTGAGATGAAGGCATAAGTCTTGAAATAGCTTTAGAAAGGACAGAATCAAATGAAGCTTGATACAATAATTGCAGTCCGCACATCTAAAACAGTTTATAAAGACGGTGACCGTGTGATAAAGGTCTTTAACGAGGATTACTCAAAGTCGGATGTTCTGAACGAGGCTCTGAATCAGGCAAGGGTTGAGGAGACGGGGCTTAATATCCCGAAGGTTCAGGAGGTTCTGAAGATTGACGGAAAGTGGGCTATCGTGTCCGACTACATTCCCGGACCGACCTTGCAGCAGCTTATGGACAAGAACCCGGACAAGTTCAATGAATACCTCAATCAGTTTGTGGATATTCAGCTTGATATTCACTCCCGCCGTGCTCCGCTGCTCGGAAAGCTCAAGGATAAAATGAACAGAAAAATCTCCGAGTCAAGCCTTGACGCCACGACCCGCTATGAGCTTCACACCCGACTTGATTCAATGCCGAAGCACAACAAGGTCTGTCACGGCGACTTTAACCCCAGCAATGTTATTATCCGTGAAAACGACGGCACGCCATTTGTGATTGACTGGGCACACGCCACGCAGGGCAACGCCTCCGCAGACGCTGCAAGGACATATCTGCTGTTCAGCCTCAGCGGCAATATTCAGGCTGCTGAGGAGTACCTGAAGCTCTTCTGCCAAAAAAGCGACACCGCAAAGCAGTATGTTCAGAAGTGGATACCCATTGTTGCGGCTTCGCAGCTTGTCAAGGGCAAGCCGGAGGAACGTGAATTCCTGCTTAACTGGGCAAGAGTGATGGATTATCAGTAAGACCTCGCTTGAATCGGCTTCGGGGCGGCCCTGTTAAAAGAGCTGCCCTGACGAAGCCCATTAGATAAAACTATACAATATCATTTCAACCATACCACAGAGCCGCCTGAGGATAACCTCAAGCGGCTCTGCAATTCGTTCATTCTTTTGCAATTATTCAAAGGCAGTGTACTCGCTGACTTCAACTGAATCCTTTAAGTAAATTCTCGGCACACGTCTTGAAACGGAGCAGACAATCTCATAATTAAAGGTGTCGGCAAGCTCGCCTACTTCCTCGGCTGTGATTACCTTATCTCCGTCCCTGCCTATTAGGATTACGGGTGTCTCAATCTCAACGCCCTCGATGTGGGTAATATCGACCATGAAGATATCCATACATACTCTGCCTATTATCGGGGCGTACTGGCCGTTTATAATCACACGGCCTTTCGAGGACAGGGCTCTCGGGTAGCCGTCGCCGTAGCCTGCGGAAACTGTGGCTATTCTCGTCTCCTTCTGGGTCACATAGGTATGGCCGTAGCTGACGCCCACGCCGGGGCCTAAGGTCTTTATCTGAATGACGCTGCTTTTAAGCGACATTACGGGCTTTAAATCCACCGAGCACTTGTTTACCTCCTCGGAGGGGTACATGCCGTAGAGCATGATTCCGCAGCGCACCATGTCGAAGGGATAGTCCGAGTCTATTACCGCAGCGGAGTTTGAGATGTGCTTTATGGGTATGTTCACGCCGCTTTTTTCAAGCTCACTGAGCACGAATTTGAATTTATTAAGCTGCATATTGTCCACGGTTTTATCTTTTGCATCCGCAAGGGCAAGGTGGCTGAAAATGCCTTCAAGCTCTATGCCCGGCAGGGTGCTCATCCATTTGATTATGTCGACGCTTTCCCTTTCGGCGGGGAAGCCTATGCGGGACATGCCCGTATCCACGACCGCATGAACCTTTGCGGCTTTGCCCATTCTGACGGCGGTGTTTGAAAGCTCCCTTGCGCTCTCAACCGAGAAAATTGCCTGTGTAATGTCAGCGTTTATCAGTGTTTCATACTGTGCGGGTGAGGTGTAGCCTAAGATGAGTATGGGCTTTTCGACTCCGTGGCGTCTTAACTGTAAGGCCTCGTCAATCAGTGCGACTCCGAAATAATCAGCCTCGTCCTGAATTGCCTTTGCTACCTCCACGGCGCCGTGACCGTAGCCGTCGGCCTTGACCACTGCGAGGATTTTTGCTCCCTTTGATACTCTCTTAGCCTCATTGAGGTTATGATGCAAGGCGTCTAAATCTACTTCAACCCATATACGCCTGTATTTTTTCATTAGATTATCTCCCTTTGAGTGTAATTGAATAAAAGCAGGATTCCTTCACAACACTTCCGTTTCAGAAATTGAAATAGCCGCTTTTTACAGAGCCGTCGAACCAGTATTCGTACTCTCCTTCATTGTCGAGGGCGTGGCTTACGCACTCCTTCATAAGATTTATCACGGCGGAATTGAGCTTCATAGAGAAGCCGTCTATGGCGGGGATTGCTTCGCCGCACATGTCCGTAAGGCCGTTATCTACGGCTGTATTAAGCAGTGAGCAAAGCTCTTCCCCCGACGGGATAAGCTCCTGATTGCCCCGAATGAAGGCTAAAGCGGAAATCAGGGCGTATACTCCCCAGTCTGAGGCGGTGGCGGTGATAATAACATCCGCTGCCGTTCTTGCTCTTATGCCGCTGTCACAGCCGCACAGGCAGCCCTTTAATCCAGCACCTTTTATGTATCTGACGATACTGTCTTTTATTGCGGACATACCGATTTCGTTGCCTAAATCGCCGATTGAAAGTGAAGGGACTCCCCTTTTTTGCAACAGCTCAAAGAGACTATCGCTTTTAGCTTCTAAGTGCGTAATATTGATTCCCTTTGCGCTGTGGTACTGCCCTTGTTCATTAGCTCCGGGGGCTTCTATGCTGATGACAAGAGAGGGCAGCTCTTTTTCTATAAGGCTTTCGGCCTCAGCAAAAGCCCTGCTTTCGTCCTTTGTAAACTCTATGACGGCTAAGGACGGGTTATCTGAAAATCCATCGACAGTTTCGGTGACCGTAAGGCCTGCTTTGTCGGCCATGGCTTTTACGGCCCGTATGCCCTCTGCGGGGCAAATAATAACAGGCCTTGCGCAAAATTCACGGCTCAAAGCCCTTGACAAAAGCACAGCGCCTATAAGACCGTCGGTTTCCGCCTTTTCGCAGCCGGGCAATACAAAGCCCGACACGATATATACTAAACCCTTTGGGGCAATACTGTCAATAATCAGCTTGGCCCCTTTTGTGCAAAGGGGTGACTTTGCCCTTTCTCTTGCTGCTGCATAAAGAATATTGCAGACCCCATAACCCCTCGGGTCGATGTTTGCAATATTGTCTAAGGACTGCCCGATATTAAAAAGAGATAAATTTTTTTCACTCATACAGTCACCTTTTTCAGAGTCTTGCATAGAAATTATTATTTTGCCGTCCTCTCATTTAATTGCACAAATCAGTCTTCGGCAGTATAATATAATGTATGATTTCTGAGATTATAACAAGGTATAAAAAAGTTACTTGGAGGGATAACCTTTGGATATATATCTTGATAACAGTGCGACTACCGCTGTATGCAGAGATGCTGCCGAGGCTGCTTACTCGGCTATGACCGAATTTTACGGTAACCCCTCATCCATTCACAAAAAGGGCATTGAGGCAAGGCGGCTGCTTGAGGACGCAAGGGGCAGCATTGCGGGGCTTTTAGGTGTGAACAGTGAGGAGATATTTTTTACCCACGGCGGCACAGAGTCCAACAACACGGCGATTTTCGGCGCTGTGAACAAGGGCAAGAGGTTCGGAAACAAGATAGTCACCACCTCGGTGGAGCATCCGAGCGTAAAAGAGCCCATAAGGGTGCTCGATTCACAGGGCTATAAGGTCGTAAGGCTCAAAGCGGACAAAAACGGGGACTTTGATGTTGACGAGCTGTATGAGTCCGTTGACAAAAGCACCATTCTTGTAAGCATCATGGCCGTGAATAACGAGGTCGGCACTATTTACAAAACCGAACAGGCCGCCGCTGCCATCAGGGCTGCCGGCTCCCACGCACTTTTACATGTCGATGCGGTACAGGCCTTCGGAAAGCTTAGGCTGAACCCCGCAAGGAGCGGAATAGACCTTATGAGCATGAGCGCTCACAAGCTGCACGGTCCGAAGGGTGTCGGTGCATTGTATGTAAGAAAGGGCGCGGGTATTACTCCAATCAGCTTCGGCGGCGGTCAGGAGAAGGCAATGTTCCCGGGAACCGAGGCAATGCCGGCCATAGTGGGCTTCGGCGCGGCTGTAAGGGCATTGGGAGACATTGAGCTGAATCTGATGAAGGCAGCAAATCTTAATAAGATTCTACGTTATGAGCTCTCAAAAATAAAGGGCGTGTTCTTTAACTCCCCGGAGAATGCTCTGCCGTATATACTGAATCTCTCGGTCAAGGGCATACCCTCGCAGGTGCTTGTGAACTTCCTTTCGGATAAAGGCATATATGTTTCCGCCGGCTCTGCATGCAAAAAGGGCAAGAGAAGCGAGGTACTGACCGCAATGGGACTGCCCCCGTCAATAGTCGACTCGGCTATCAGAATAAGCCTTTCCCGCTTTAACACCGAAAACGAAATGTTTGAAACCGCAAAGGCGATTGAGGAAGCAACACAACGCTTAAGACGATGAGAAACAAAACCTGCTATAATAATAGCAGGTTTTTTATTTTTAGCCACACTTGCAAGTTAAATCAATTAATTGTATATTGTTCTTTGACGATAATAAAAGATATGAGGACTGTATGAAAAGACAGATAGTAAATATAATAAACTTTATAAGGGCTGTGGAGCCTCGTGTCGAAACCGACCTTGTGACCCCGGTCTTAAAGCAGATTGAGCTTTTAAAGGCCTACGGCTTTAAGGGTACCTTTCTTTTGCAGTATGATGCGCTTATTGAACCCGTGTATCAGGATATTCTTAAAGAGCTTGACTCAGAACAGTTTGAGCTTGGCATCTGGCTCGAAATCGTGGAGCCGCTGACAAAGAAGGCAGGGATAAAGTGGACGGGCAGGTTCCCCTGGGACTGGCATGCTCACTGCGGCTTTTCCGTCGGCTATACCTTAAAGCAAAGGGAGCTTATGGCGGATATAATAATGGAGGATTTCAAGGCGGTCTTCGGCTGCTATCCTAAGGTTATGGGCTCATGGGCCTTTGACGCTCACACGCTGAAATACTTAAATGACAAGTACGGTCTTGACGCCGCCTGCAACTGCAAGGAGCAATGGGGCACCGACGGCTATACCCTTTGGGGCGGGTATTATAATCAGGGCTATTATCCTTCGGCGAAGAACGTCTACTGCCCTGCTTCGACTGAAAAACAGCAGATAAATGTACCGGTTTTCAGAATGCTCGGCTCCGACCCGATTTATCAGTACGATGTGGGGCTTGACTTAAATACGGGAGCAAGCGAGCGGCAGTCTGTCGTGACCCTTGAGCCGGTTTATACGGGCACAGGCGGAGGCGGCGGAGAGCCTGTCTGGGTGGACTGGTATCTTGACACAAACTTTAACGGGGACTGCCTGAGCTTCGGCTATACGCAGGTGGGACAGGAAAACAGCTTCGGCTGGGACAGCATGAAGGACGGACTCGCCTATCAGTTCAAGAAGCTGAAGGAGCTTCAAGAGCAGGGCAGGCTTGAAATAGAGACCCTCGGAGAGACGGGAAGATGGTATAAAAGCACATTCCCCATGACACCTGCATCTGCCGTTACCGCATATAGCGACTGGCTTAAAACGGACAAACGCTCCGTATGGTTTAACTGCAAAAATTACAGGATAAACCTCTATGCGGACAAAAAGACGTTCTGGATAAGGGACATTTATGTTTTTAACGAGGACTACCCCGAGCGCTATCGGGATGAGGTCTGCACTGAAGACTTTTTGCAGTTTGATAACCTGCCCGTAATGGACGGCAACAGGTGGAGCGGAAACAAGGTACGTGCGGGGCTTTATCCCTGCAAAGCAGACGGCGGGGATTCTCCTTTGACTTTTACGGATATGAAATATTCGGAGAAGGACGGCATTGCTGAGGTTGTATTTGCCGGAACAGAAATCGGCAATTTGAGCTTTTGTCTGTGTGAGGACAAAATCAGAATCACCGCTGACAAGAACTTTAAGCTCTGCACGAAGCTTAACCGCAAGGCAAAGGGGCTGCCTGAGGCTGCGGTGAAAGGTAATGAGGTACAGCTTACACACAGAGGCTTTGAATACAAGGTTAAAGCCTTGTTGGGCAGAATAGATAAGGACTTTAATATTACATCTGAGGGCGGGACAATCGAACTTACCTTCCCAAAGACAGAATCGGAGTAAAACATGCGTGAGATAATACTTATAAAAAACGGCGAGCTTGCATTAAAGGGACTCAACCGCAAGAATTTTGAGGACGCCCTTGTAAAGAATATGCGCCACAGGATTTCGGATTTGGGTGAGTTTAAGTTTATCAAGGCTCAGTCCACGATAATGGTGGAGCCTTTAAGCGAGAATGCGGATTTGCATGAAGCCTTTGAAAGGCTTAAAAAGGTATTCGGCATTGCGGGTCTTTCAAGGGCTGTGGCCTGCGAAAAAAATATGGACGAGGTGCTGCACTTTACCTGCGAATACCTGAAGGACAGCTTCAATATGTCAAGGACCTTTAAGGTAAACGCCAAGAGGTCTGACAAGAGCTTCCCCTTAAAATCTCCCGAAATCTGCGCCATCACGGGCGAGAAAATACTCACAGACTTCCCTCATCTGACCGTCGATGTGCATAATCCCGATATTATTGTCACGGTCGAGATAAGGGACAGGGAGGCCTTTATTCACGGCAATCAGGTAAAGGGCGCCGGCGGCATGCCCGTTGGCACCGGCGGCAAGGCTGCACTTCTGATTTCCGGCGGCATTGACAGCCCCGTTGCTGGATATATGATTGCAAAAAGAGGAATTATCCTTACGGCCGTGCATTTTGCTTCGCCGCCCTATACCTCAGAGCTTGCGGAGGAGAAGGTACACAGACTTTTAAAGAAAGTCAGCGAATACAGCGGCAGGCTGAATCTGTACACTGTGCCGTTTACGGAGCTTCAGGAGGCCATAAGGGCACACTGCCCCGAGGATTTATTTACCCTTGTTATGCGCAGACTGATGATGAAGATTTCATCGGTTATAGCAAAAAGGGAGGGCTGCGGCGCTCTTGTTACGGGCGAGAGCCTGGGTCAGGTGGCAAGTCAGACCCTTTCCGCATTGCAATGCACCGATGATGCTGCTTTACTTCCCGTGCTGCGCCCGCTTATAGGAATGGACAAGGATGAAATCGTCGCTGTTTCAAGGAGAATCGATACCTTTGATATTTCGATTGAACCCTTTGAGGACTGCTGCACGGTCTTTACTCCGAGGCACCCGAGGCTTAAGCCCGAGCTCGAAAAGGTCATTATGGCAGAGCAGAAGGTGCTGGCAGCTTTCCCGGAGGATATAATCGAAGCTACGGCAAAGGCTGCGACTCTTACGGTAATAGGCTGAATCAAAACCCGTCGCACTTTTGTGGCGGGTTTTATTTTGCGGTTAAAGACAAATCGAAATCTTTGCGGATTTTGATATGAAAAGGAAGTATTTTCGATTGACAATCGGTACTCTTTTTGATACAATTCTTTTTGCGGTTGAACATCGCAGGAACAAAAAATGCCCTCATAGTTAAATGGATATAACAGTCCCCTCCTAAGGGACAGTTATAGGTTCGATTCCTATTGAGGGTGCCAAAAAGCCGATGAACTTA
>JAAYOZ010000051.1 GCA_012520115.1 Clostridiales bacterium
AGGAATACAAATACAGCCGCCTTTGCAGTGAGCGGGAGCTGCCGCCCTCACCGCCAAGCGCCTTAAATGGGAAGTCGTCAGCCTGCCTTATATTCCATTCGTTTTGGTCGTTTTCAAAATAGGTGCAGACCGAGAACGGCCTGCCGCCCCAAGGCTCATAATATGCGCCGAAGCTCTTGGAGTATGCCTTCGCCATACCCCGTGCATAAGCAATCTGTATGTTAGCGAGTGGAGTCTGTGCGCCGATTTCGGGCATGACAAACCTTGCTCCCGCCTTAAACTCGAAATTTGTTGCCATCATGGCACTGTCGCAGGGAATCAGCCTGCCGCCCGTCTCCTCTAAGCGCTTGCGGTAAAGCCTCTCGGCATTTTTCAGGAATTCCTCAAAGTTTGCCGGCACGGGCAGCTCCTTTTCGAACTCCTCAGCCGTCGCCGCCTCAAGAAAAAGATATTTAAACGGGAACTGCCTGAAAATCTCCCGCTCTATGTTCTCCTTCGTCCAGTTCTCCGGCGTAACAGCCTGCAGCTTTTTATAATCGGTACGCAGATTGGACATCCACTCATGCATCTGAAAGCCGTAAAACCCGTCCCCAAGTGAGTCGATTACACCGAAGTCATAACGGTAGGTATCGATGTACGCCCCGCCCTGAAGCCGGTCTATATAAAGGGGATAGCCCTCCTTTAAAAGAGCCTGCAAGCGTTTGTCTTCTTTCATCAGGCGGTTGAATTTCTTATCATCCTCCAGCATCAGATTCTGACAAAAGCGAATGCCCGCATGTGAGTCAATAAGCCCCCGCTTTACAAAGCCGTCCCAGAGCTTACTGTCATATCCGTGAAAAAACACAAAATTACTGCTCATAACCCACCGACCGTTCTTAAAGTAATACCCGTTTGCTTTATGCTATCACAGCCAAAATGCAAAAGCAATGACTCTATTTCTCACAAACACTTTGAATTTTGCGCTTCTTATGTTACCTTATATTTATACTACGCATTATCGAGGAGGTATAGCTTGAATTTTCTTGTTCTCAACGGAAGCCCTAAGGGTCAGTACAGCATTACGCTGCAGACCGTGAATTACCTCAGCAAAATATACCCCGAACACAGCTTTGAAACCCTCCACGTGGGTCAAAGAATAAAGGCTCTTGAAAAGGACTTAGGTAACGCCCTCGAAAAGCTGAAACGGGCGGATATGCTGCTCTTTACATATCCGGTGTATACCTTCATCGCCCCGGCGCAGCTGCACCGCTTTATAGAGCTTGTAAAGCAGTCCGGCGTTTCGCTTAAAGGCAAATACGCCGCCCAGATTTCCACCTCAAAGCACTTTTATGACATGACCGCCCACCGCTATATTCAGGACAACTGTCAGGACTTGAGCCTTAAATATGTGGCGGGCCTTTCGGCGGATATGGACGACCTGCTTAATGAAAAGGGTCAGAAGGAGGCAAGGGACTTCTTCGATTATGTCTGCTGGTGCGTGGAAAATGATTATTATATAAAGAATAATGAAGTAGCTAATGACTTCAAGCCCGTGCCCGTAAATGTGCCGAATGATACAATTGCCGAAAAAAGCGGCGATGTCGTCATCGTAACCGACTGCGAGGACGACAATGAGCAGCTTTCAAACATGATAGCCCGCTTCAGAAGCAAAATGCCACGCAAAACAAGACTTGTCAACATCCGAAAATACCCCTTTAAGGGCGGCTGCCTCGGCTGCTTCAACTGCGCCGTTTCGGGCAAGTGCGTCTATAAGGATGGCTTCGACGACTTTTTAAGGAACGAAATCCAGTCTGCCGAGGCCATTGTAATAGCCTTTAGCATTAAGGACCACTCAATGGGAGCCGTTTTCAAGATGTACGACGACCGCCAGTTCTGCAACGGCCACCGCACAGTCACAATGGGCATGCCCATAGGCTATTTGATAAGCGGCGCATACAGCAGGGAAACAAATCTTCAGACGATTATCGAGGGCAGGTCGCAGGTAGGCGGCAACTTCCTGGCAGGCGTCGCAACGGACGAGTTTGAGCCGGAAAGGGAAATAGACATTCTTGCAGACAAATTAGAATACGCCCTCAAAAACTCCTACGTCCCGCCTAAAAGCTTCCTTGGAGTTGGCGGCCTAAAAGTCTTCCGTGACCTTATATGGCTCATGCAGGGCCTTATGCGGGCCGACCACAAGTTCTACAAAAAGCACGGCATATATGACTTCCCCCAGAAAAAGAAGGGCACGATTCTAAAGATGTATGCAGTCGGCATGCTGCTTTCATCGCCTAAAATCAAGTCAAAAATGGGCAACAAGATGAACGAGGGCATGATAATGCCCTATAAAAAAGTAATAGATAAACCGGACAAGGACAAGAATTAGCCCGCTGTCATCGTCTTCACAATAAACGTACCACACTCATATACTGTAAAGAATTATTATTGTGAAGGGGTTGAAACTAAGTGTTTAATACAAATTACATTATGGGGCAGAGCATTCGGGACTATGGACCTGAGCCGCTGGTCGTGAACATAGACAGAGCTGCAAAGCAGAACCCATATTATCGCACCGCCCTCTGGACGGGCAAGCACCTGCAGGTCACTCTGATGAGCATCAGAGTCGGCGGGGATATAGGCCTTGAGATGCACCCGAACCTTGACCAGTTTTTAAGGGTCGAAAGCGGTGTCGGCCTTGTTAAGATGGGAGACAGGAAAGACAACCTGAACTATCAAAGAAAGGTAGACAGCAACTATGCCATTATTATTCCTGCAGGAACATGGCATAATGTAATCAACATCGGCAGAACGCCCTTAAAGATGTATTCGATTTATGCTCCGCCTCAGCACCCTCGAGGCACGGTACACAGAACCAAGGAAGAAGCCGAAGCCGCAGAACACCATTAAACCTGATACAACAGAAACCCCTGCAAACCTGTTTGCAGGGGCTTTTCTTTTCAAAATTGTTTACTTCTTTTGTTTAAACTGTCTGAGGAAATTCTGACTCCATACGAGCGTGAAAAACTTTGCGAAAATACGAAGACTTTTTCAGACATAATTCTAACGCCACAACTTTCAATGCGCTTTCTGCCTTTTCTGTACTGCCAGATATACCGGAAGACCGACAAGCGTTACGGCAACGCTTGAGAGAGACATGATTCTGCCGCTTGAGCCGGACATAAAGAGCTGGCTGACTACCACGAACAGACCGCCCAGAATTGCGAGCGCAGGCACTACCGGATATAGGGGAACCCTGTACTTTCTTTCGAGTGTCGGCTGTCTTCTCCTCATGGTTATTACCGAGAAATAAGTCAGCGTGTAGAAAATCCAGCATGAGAACGTGCCGATATCCGTAAGCAGGTCGAACTTACCTATAAGCGAATAAAGGCAGGCCAGCGTTCCGACCAGAATGATTGAATTGGCGGGTACAAGATTTCCGTTGAGTTTTGCGAGTCTGTCGCTGAAGGGCAGCATCTTCTCACTGGCGAGATAGTAGGCAACACGGGAGCCGGAAAGAAGGAAGCCGTTGCCCGCACCGATAACCGAAATAATAATACCGATAGAGATAATCTTACCGCCTGCATTGCCAAAGAGCTTCATCGCAACCGCCGCAGCAGGGGATTCAATGTTCATAAGCTGGCTTGCGGGTATAACCTTAATGTACGCAATGTTTATAAGCAGGTATACGGCCATAATGATGCTTACTCCGCCGACGATTGCCTTAGGCAGATCCTTTGCGGGATTTTTCATTTCTCCCGCTATTGAGCCCACATTAGTCCAGCCCTCAAAGGCAAAGAGAACCGCAAGAAGCGTGGTGCCGAGCACCGAGCCTGCTTTAAGACCCTCGCCGACAATGGGGGAAACCACGGATTCAGTGCTCTTGCCCATAATGAATCCGAAAACCATAATCAGGAAAAGGGGAATCAGCTTGCAGATAGTTGAAACTATCTGCACCCTGCCGGCAGTACCGGAGCCCAATACATTGAGCATAACAATACCGATTATGATTGCTATTCCCACAGGCATTGTTAAATTGAAACCGAGAAGCTCTGACAGCACGCTGCCCACCTTAACGCCATAACCGGCAAGGTAAGCAGGGTAGAAAATAACAACCTGCATCCAGCCTGCAAGGAAGCCGAGCCGTTTATCGTATATCTCGCCGAGATAGGTCACCATTCCGCCCGTATGCGGAATAAGTACCGCAACCTCGGCAAAGGTCAACGCTCCGAGTATACTGATAATACCGCCAACGATCCATGACAGCATTCCCATGCCCGGTGCGCCGCCGGTGGCCTGATAAATGGCATAGGGCTTAAAGAATACGCCCGCGCCGATAACGCAGCCGACTACAACGGATATA
>JAAYOZ010000052.1 GCA_012520115.1 Clostridiales bacterium
CCCGCAACAAGCATATTCCGGCTGGCCGCAACGGCGTAAAGCACCGTCATGCGAAGTCTCGGAGCGATGTTTGCCACAGCCATATCCGTAAGTTCAAAATCGGCACTCACTGCCTTCATTGTCGCTTCCCTTATGGGCGTTACATCTATAACCTTTGTTTCAATATTAAATTTTTCGGCGACTTCCAGGCCGTCCTTCAAGTCTATATCAAAATTGCGCTTTGCATGGCAGGGCATTATGAGGCTCAGTGTATTATCGCAGGCCTTTTTGCACAAAATACCTGTCAGGGCGCTGTCCTTGCCGCCGCTGTTGCCGAACACTATTCCCTTTGCGCCGGATTCCTTTAACAGATTCCTTATAAACTCTATTCGTTTTTCGAGTTCTACGGCATAATCTCTCATTTCAATACCTCTTTCACATGTCAGCCCCGCTCGAGCTTCACAAGTATTATAGTGCAGGCTATAAGGAAAAGTCAATTTTTAAAGACTTCGATTATTTTTCTTTTTTAAAGTGAAATGAGTACAGCTTTTGCGGGCATAATATCTTTGAGAGTTTAAACATATTTTTGAGTTTATTCATATCAATCTAATCCTAAACGGCAAAATATTTGAACCGCTTCAATAATATGATAATTCCGCTTAACCGGATTTTATTGGCTTCTTTTTTCGTGCCTTGACTATAAAAGTCTTGCCTGATTTTTTTATTAATACATGTAAAATCCTATATTTTTTATTCAAGAATTCACCGACAGCGAAAAGAATTGCCGCAAATTAATTTGCCGCTGCTGCGAATTATAAAAATGAGCGGAAAGTAATTCGAATTTTAATCGGAAGGCAGTAAGACACAAGGCCGAAAGCGCTTTCTGCTAACTGAAAGGTAGGTCAAATATGCGGAAAAACATTAAAGGCTTTACAGCCGCCATGGCCGTTTTTTCGGCAGTGGTATTCGGTTTTATTATAGTCGGTGAACGCAAAATCCCTGACGAATTCAACATCGTGGAAGGCAGCGAAATAGACGTCGGGATTTTTTATTCGGCAGGACTAAAAACAGTGGAAGAACAAAAGGAGCAGAACGTCAGCTTCAGCTTCGCAAACGAATTAAAGAACAGTACGGATGTGCAAATCAAGGCTTTGAAAATTTTTCCGGTCAAAAAAGCCAGGGTGACGACGAACGAACGCAGGTATGCGGTTCCCGGAGGCGAGGTTATAGGAATAAGGCTATACACCAGCGGGGTCATAGTTGTGGGAATCGACGATGTGATGAGTGAATCGGGGCTTACAAATCCCGGAAAGGCAGCAGGACTTGAAGAAGGCGATATAATCAAGCGAATCGACGGCAAGAAGGTAAAACAGAACTCGGATGTGGCACAGTGCCTTGAAAGAAGCGGCGGAGAAACCGTCGTAATGGAAATCCTGAGAGACGGTAAGGATATGACGGTGCGCTTTAAGCCGGTCAGATCGGCCACAGACGGCAAGTTCAAGGGCGGTCTTTGGGTCAGGGACAGCTCTGCGGGTATCGGCACAATCTCCTTCTGCGACCCGGAGACAGGCATTTTCGGCTCCCTCGGTCACGCCATTTGCGATGTTGACACTAAGACCGTAATGCCTTTAAGCTCAGGCGATATCCTTAATGCCGAGCTGAAGGGAATCTACAAGGGCAGCCCGGGAATAACAGGCGAGCTTTGCGGAGTTTTCGGCGACAAGGTGCTCGGCTCCCTTCATATTAACGGCGACACGGGCCTTTACGGTATACTCCATAAGCCCGAGAATAAAACGCCCCTGCCCGTAGCCACAAAGAGTGAGGTTCAGACCGGAGATGCGGAGATTTACTCCACGGTCGAGGACGGCAAGACCGAGAAGTATAAGATAAGAATCGTCAAGGTAAATCTTAACGAGGACGGCACAAAGAAGAATATGACCGTCGAAATCACGGACTCAAGGCTCATTGCGAAAACCGGCGGCATTGTTCAGGGCATGAGCGGCAGTCCGATTATACAGAACGGTATGCTCGTAGGCGCAGTCACGCACGTATTCCTGAATAATCCCCTCCAGGGCTTCGGAATCTTTGCGGAGACAATGCTCGAAACGGCGGATAAAATCAAGACCGAAAATAAAGCCCTTGCTCCTGCGGCATAAATCAAATCCAAAGCGTACGGCTTGCGAAAGCAGGCCGTTTATTTTATATTATTTAACGCATACTTATAAAGATTATTTTAGCTTTTAAGGGCTTAAAAGGGCCTTATTTCAAGCGGCATACAAAATTTAACATTATCAAAAAAACAGTTGACAAGAATCAAGGCATATATTATAATTGACTTCGCTGTCCAAGAGCGGCAAACGTGGCGGCATAGCTCAGTTGGCTAGAGCATTCGGTTCATACCCGAAGTGTCGTTGGTTCGAATCCGACTGCCGCTACCATCGGCCCGGTGGTCAAGAGGTTAAGACACCGCCCTTTCACGGCGGTAACACGAGTTCGATTCTCGTCCGGGTCACCACATACTGAGCTGCTCGAACACTACCCAGAAACGCTATGTTTTATCATAAAAATGGTGTCTTTGGTTTGGTTGTTTTCAGGAATTAACAGCAAAAGAACTGTCCGTTGAGGGCAGTTCTTTTTTTAGGAATTGTTTTCAAAACAAAAAAAGCTGCTGCCTTACGGCAGCAGCTATATTTTAAGGTTTTCGGAAAAGCTTAGTTTATTCTTCTGACTTATTCTTCCTTGTAGCAACATATGCACAGGAAGCAACAAATGTAAGAGCAACTGCGATAGCGAAGCCGTTCTCTGCCGAGCCGGTTACACCGGTCTTGGGAATGTCAGTTACGGGCTCTGTTGTATCTGTCGGCTCGGTATATTCATCGGTGGGTTCTGTTGAGTCTTCAGGCTCGGTTGTTGTGGTTGTGGTGTCACCGCCACCGCCACCACCGCCGCCGAACAGGCCGCCGATGAGGTCCATAATCATGCCTAAGAAGTCGAAGTCTCCGCCGCCGAAAATGCTGCCGAGGTCGAAATCACCGAAAAGACCGGAAATCATTCCGATAATGTCGAAATCTTCAAACATACCGAAAATGGAGCCGAGGTCAAAGTCTGCAAGCATTTCAAGGATGGTAGAGGGGTCAAAATCTGCGAAGAAAGGTGTCAGCTCTGCCGACTGGACAGCGGGAGCCTTCACTGTATTATCCGCTGCCAAAGAGCTGAGCGGAAGTGAAAACACAAGTGTTAAAGAGAGGACAACTGCGATAAGCTTTTTCATCCGAAACAATCCTTTCAATATGAAGTCAATTCTCGATTATTCACCTTGTAATTAAGAATAACTGTTTTTTTGTCAAATGTCAATGTTATTCTATATGTGAACATAAATTTGTTTATTTGGTATATTTACACATTGGTTTTTTATTCAAAATCTAATAACAGAACGTTCAATTATTGCAGAATTTTGTTTAATTCCTTAACGAAGAGAAAACAACATCAGACTCTAAAAATTTCCCGTTCCGGAGAGGAATTGAAAGCACAGCCCGAATAAAAACGGCAGTGCATAAGAACACAGCAAAGCAAGGGGTAATGTAAGCGACCAGCTGTCCAGAACAGAGCCGATCTGCATAAATTTTGCAATGAATTTTGCTATGCCGCTGCTATCGTTTTTAGCAAGGAAAAGATAGTTTGAGCCGGATTCAAGGGAGGGGAAAACATTCGTCCAGAGGGAGATTCCCAACCAGAAAA
The DNA here is from genome assembly GCA_012520115.1 of Clostridiales bacterium. GTDB lineage: Bacteria > Bacillota > Clostridia > Oscillospirales > Acutalibacteraceae > DTU053. The sequence continues at coordinate 3,718 of JAAYOZ010000052.1, forward strand.
GGAAGACGTCGACGGCGCTGTAATCGCCCACCGCATAGACTGA
>JAAYOZ010000053.1 GCA_012520115.1 Clostridiales bacterium
CTACTCTTATCATAATACCCCTGCTTTCTTAAACAGCTAAAGTCTGCGAATGTGAGGCCCCCAGATGGTAAACCCCAAAATCCGTTCCTAAATTTTACACTCTCCAAAGCCGCAAGTCAAGAAAATAAGCCTGCCCAAAATAAAAAGCCCGACGGGTAATCGTCGGACTTTGGGTTTTCAACTGTGCCGGAAGGCTCTCCATTTTTTTGTGAGTGCAAGGCAGATAAGCCCGCCGGCAAGGGCGACTGCGCCCCAGAAGAATATCATGCTGCGCCAGCCGAACTGCTCGGTGTAAGCCGCCATGCCGTAGGCGGACACCGCACTGCCCAAATAAGTGAACGAATTGAACATGCCCGACACAAGGGAAATCCGCCCGAATTTCTCATAGTGGCTCGGCACCAGGCAGATGAGCATCAGGTTCACGCCGTGCATCGTGCCGATTAGCAGAGATATCAGCACCACCGTCAGCACCGGGTTTTTCTCACGGAAGAGCGCAAGCAGCAGGGCGGAAACAGCTCCCACGCAGAATATAAGTCCCGCAAGATACAGCTCGTTGTGCACCCTTTTCCGATAAATCCACGTCACGATATAGAAAACGGCTATGCTGAACATGGGGAAGACTATGCCTGAGAATATCGATATGTTTACACTTAAATTGAAGGTCTCGGAAATCAGCGAGGGCATCCATGTGGACACGCCGTCCCTTAAAAAGCCCTGCAAAATAATCGCAACAATTATGCCAACAATCATAAACGACCAGGGGAAGGTCCTGCCGCCTTCCTTCTTTTTTACGGTCTTAGCGTCGAGGGTAATTTTGGGGCATTTGAAAAGCCAGATTATTTCCATCACCGCAGCTGCCGAGGCACAAGCCACAAAGACCGCCCGCCAGCCGCTCAAGGTAATCAGCAGCGGCGCCGTCAGATACACGGCAATCGTGCCGAAGCTGCTGCCCCAGGACACAAGCATGACCGCCTTTTTGTAATCCTCAACCGAAAAGACATTCGTCATTATCTTGACAAGCGGCGGCCACATAAAGGCCTGCGCCAGACCGTTAATGCTCCAGCAAACAGTCATCTGATAGGGATTCTTGCAAAGAGGGATTGACAGGTTCATTAAAATCGTGGTGATAAAGCCTATCGAAATCATCCTTTTCGGCTGGATTTTATCGCCCAGCCAGCCGCTTAATAGCTGTCCGCAGCCGTAAAAAACTGCGCTGCCCGTTACGGCGAGGGACGCAGTAGATTTCAATATGCCCTCACTCTGAATTATCTCGGCGATAACCGCCCCGAAGTTGATTCGGGTCACATAGCTTGTAAAGTACACAAACGTAAAAAGCGCCATGAAGAAGTGCGTTTTACGCTTTGCCTGTTTTGATTCAGCGTACAATGTTACCCTCCCATTCCTCCGGGATTTCAGCGCCGTGCATGGCGGCTATGGTGGGGGCTATGTCCTTAATCGACAGGCCGTGCAGCTCCCTGCCCTTCTCAAAGCCTTCGCCGAGGAAGAAAATCGGAATAGTCATATCCTCAGGGCAGTCGGTCCCGTGGGACCTGCCGTGACCGCCGTGGTCCGCGGTCAGTATAATATTGTATTCGTTATCTAAAACGGCCATTATATCCGCAACCATATCGAGGGTCTCGTTCTGTGAGAATATATATTCCTCGCTGCCCCAGCCGAAGTCATGGCCGGCTGCATCCTGCCAGCCCAGATACAGAAATGCAAAGTCTATGTCAGAGCCTTTAAGCCATTCCTTCGTCCTCTCGCAGAGGTATCTGTTGGAGTCGGGGTAACCGTACTTCTTGCCGGAATGATACTCACTTCGGCAGACCGAGCCGGGTCTTGCAAGGTCCCTTATCTGCTCCCAGTTAAAAAGCATCGCACAGCTCTGACCCACTTTATTAAGCACTTCGCAGAGGCCCTCTATAGGTCTTACCTGAGGCATATATGTATTGGTGGTGATGCCGTGCCTTTCCGGGCCTACGCTGTGGAACAGCGACATGTGGCAGGGCAGGGTGACCGAGGGCATGACCGTCTGTGCGTCCGTGCAGTAGGTGCCGTTCTTTTTAAGATAGCCTGTAAGGCTGTGGTCTTGCATAAAGTCCGGCCTCATTCCGTCAGAGAGAATCAATAAGGTTTTCATTCAGCTATCCCCTTTAAAACAAACTTTATTAAAACCGCCGTGGAAATTAACGCAGCGGTTCTTTCGCCGCCATTTGCCCTTACATTATTCTTTTAGCTAAAATTTGTCAATAGTATGCGGGCTAAAATTGCGTCATTCGGCAAAAAACCTCAAAGCATGCCGCTTTGCACACCGAATAACACGTAGAAAGGCTCAACTAAGCGTCTAAAATGAAAAATGCTGTTGACAGATTTAGTATCATATTGTATACTCTCTATACAAAAATTTAATATTATGACCTCACTTAATAGGTGAGGTAGAGGAGCGGTATTTATTAGTCCTTGCGGAGCGTGAGCAGCTGTGAGGCAGGGAGAAGGAAATATCGCCGAAGCATATGGTATTGCTCGGTATTATATGCTGGGTCTGCAGTGAATAACTGCAGGACTGTCTCAATAAATGACCCGGTTTATTGAGTTGCGCTATCTCATTCTGGGAAGTAGGGGGTTTATGTACATCTGTATGCTGCATAGTACAATGCAGTGATAACTTTGCAGACAAGCCACCCGGACAAGGGTGGCTTTTTTTAAAAACCAAAAAAGGATGAGGAATGGATTATGAAGAAAAAACTTTTCATGGTAATTGCGGCTTCATTAGCAGTACTTATGTTGTTATCCGGCTGCACTAAAAAGCCCGATGATCAGAGCACCACGGCAGCAGGCGAGCAGACTACGGCAGCAGCGGACAATACCTTCAAGGTAGGACTTGAGGCAGGCTACGCACCCTTTAACTGGACCCAGCTTGACGACTCCAACGGCGCCGTTAAGATTCAGAATTCTGCGGAATATGCAGGCGGCTATGACGTTGAAATCGCAAAGCGCATAGCAGAGAGCCTCGGCAAAGAGCTTGTAATCGTCAAGACCGAGTGGAACGGCCTTATTCCGGCACTGACCTCCGGCAAAATCGACGCTATCATAGCAGGCATGTCACCGACAGCCGAGCGTAAGGAGAGCATCGACTTCTCGGATGTCTACTACACCTCGGACCTTGTAATAGTCGTTAAGAAGGGCGGCAAGTATGACAACGCTTCTGCCTTAAAGGATTTTGAGGGAGCAAAGATAACCGCTCAGCTCAATACCTTCCACTACACAGTAATCGACCAGATTCCCGGCGTAAAGAAGCAGACCGCAATGGATGACTTCCCGGCAATGAGAGTTGCTCTTGAGTCCGGCATCATCGACGGTTATGTTTCCGAGCGTCCCGAGGCAGTCAGCGCTGAGGCAGCAAACAAGAACTTTAAAATGATAACCCTTAACCCGGGCTTCCAGACCTCTCCCGAAGACACCGCAATAGCAGTCGGTGTAAAGAAGGGCAGCGACCTGACAGAAAAAATTAACGAAGCATTGGCAAAAATACCTGAGGAAACCCGCATACAGCTTATGGATAATGCGATTAAGAACCAGCCGTCAGCTGAATAAATTGTCCTGTAACCGGGTGCAGTTTCCTGCGCCCGGTTTTGCAATCTGAGAAGGTGTAAAAAAGTGGAATTTAGCGTTATAGTAAATACAATATCCAAATACGGAATCATGTTCCTGCGTGGTGCCGGTGCGACACTGCTTATATCCATAATCGGTACGCTCATAGGCTCTGTTATCGGTTTGATTATAGGCATTATCCGGACTGTTCCCCAGCCGGAAAAGGGAATAAAAAGAGTCATACTTAAAATTGTTAATGCCATTCTCGCCGTATATATAGAGGTGTTCCGTGGAACACCTATGATTGTGCAGGCCATGGTTATTTACTATGGCTCGAAGCAGGCTCTTAATCTTGATATGTCCCCGCTGCTCGCCGGAATCTTCATAGTATCCATAAACACCGGCGCATATATGGCGGAAATCGTCCGTGGCGGCATCGTATCAATAGACAAGGGACAGTTTGAGGCCGCCTATGCAATCGGCATGAGCCATCTTCAGACAATGGTGAATGTGGTAATGCCGCAGGTAGTCCGCAACATCCTGCCCGCCACAGGCAACGAGTTCGTCATCAATATCAAGGACACCTCGGTACTGAACGTTATTTCCGTCACGGAGCTGTTCTTCCAGACAAAATCCGTTGCGGGCATCAACTTCAAATACTTCGAGACCTTCACCATCGCCTCTGCTATATATCTCACCATGACCTTCTCGGTTACAAGAATACTTCGCTTAATGGAGAAAAAGCTTGACGGACCGGAGAACTACACGATGCTTGACAGCGAGCCTGAGGAAGATACCCCGGAGGACGAGCTGTTGATAGAACAGCAGATCCCCAAAG
>JAAYOZ010000054.1 GCA_012520115.1 Clostridiales bacterium
TATTCCCGCACCGAGAGCTGCCGCAAGCGGCTCCTCTATAAGACAGGCGTTGCCCGCACCCGCCGCCATTATTACATTCAATATAGTCCTTTTTTCAAATCTTGTGACCGTGCTGGGTACGCATACAGCCACAAAGGGTCTGAGTATTGCACTTTTGCAAATCTTCTGTATATAGTAGCGGAGCATCTGCTCGGTTAAGGCAAAGTCCGAAACAATGCCGTCCTTTAAGGGGCGCACCACTTTCAGGGAGCCGGGCACCCTGCCGGTCATTTTAAGTGCTGCGCTGCCCATGGCAATAGGCTTGCCCGTGAAGGCATCGCAAACAACGACAGAGGGCTCTGACAGCACAATGCCCTTGCCCTCAGCGTATGCTATTATTGAGTCGGTGCCTAAGTCTATGCCTATGCGCATTCCGAGCAAATGAATTCCCCCGATACAGTGTTAATCGGAACGCTTAAAAGTATAACATAAATACCCCATAGCTTCAATAGAAAGTATTCCCTGCCATAGCTTCCCGAAGTCACTCACTTGCTTTAATTCTCATTTTGAAGTAAACTGTAAAAAGGGAGGTGTTGATTTGATTAGTATTGAAATAATCGACCGAAAACATTGCGTTGCCCTAAGCGAGATAATCTCCACCGATACGGAGCTTGCAAAATACCTGCACGGGCCGGACGGGGAGATAAAAAGGGTATCCGAATATGAGTTCTTTGAAACCTGCAAGAAGTGGGAGCATAAAAAGGGCGGCTACTGCTATGTGGTGCTGCTGAACGGCGACCCCATAGGCACTGTGTCCTATGCGCCATTAAAGGACAATGCCGAGGCCGCAGGAGTGGGCTTTTATATAGCAAGTCCATACTGGGGCAAGGGCTACGGCACAAAGCTGCTTAAAGAAATGATAGACATCCTTAAACATAAGGGCTATAAATACGTGACCGGAAGTGTCCCCAAGGGCAATATCGCCCCTAAAAGGGTATTTGAAAAGTGCGGCGCCGAATTTAAAGAGGACAAAAGCAGATACTATCCGATAATCCGTCTGCAATAATTTAAGGTAACTTTAAGAATACATTGATTGCATTTCCCATGTTGAAGCGTTATAATGTATATGGTTTTTTTGAGTACCAAAATTTACTAAGTGCTTAACCTGTCAGTTTTTCTCTGGGAGTTTTTGCGCCTTATTTTGGCGCTTTAAGATATACTTAATTTTATGTAAGGAGTGCGTTATGAGTAAAAGCAAAAAAAAGGGCGTTAAAGTCGCTCTGATAGGCTCAGCCGCCGCCGGTCTTGCATATCTTGCCGCAGGAGAGGCCTTCTATGAGGTCTTCCTTACAAGAAAGGCAGTGCATAAAAGGGAAAAGCCCCACCTGCCTTCACAGGCCGAAATCGAGAGATGCAAGGCACTGGAAAAGTATGAATCTCCCTCAGAATGGTATGCCGCCCATGACGACAACGATATAGAGATGATTACCTTAAGGGGCGAGACCATTCACGCAAAGCTCTTTACCCACGACGAGCCGTCGCATACATATGTAATCTGCATACACGGCTATACCAGCTCACCCTACCGCATGGCTTCGCCCGCATACCATTTCTATGAAAGAGGCTATAATGTGCTCATGCCGTATCTCGGCGGCCACGGCCTGAGTGAGAAGAAAACCGTATCCATGGGCTATCACGACAGGCTCAACATAGTTGACTGGATAGACTACATAATAACCTTCGACCGTCAGGCGGAGATTATCCTCTACGGTGTTTCAATGGGAGCGGCCACGACCCTTCTTACAACGGGAGAGAAGCTGCCCGAAAACGTAAAATGCGCTATCTCGGACTGCGGCTTTACAAGCGCATGGGAGGAGTTCTATCTTCAGTGCACAAATGTGGCGCACCTTCCGCCCTTCCCGTTTTTGTATGCCCTTCGCAGAGTCGCAATTCTCAGGGATAAGTTCGACCCGAAGGAGTGCTCGCCCTTACAGTGTGTAGCAAGGTCCGTTACCCCCACGCTGTTCATACACGGCAGCAAGGATGTGTTCGTACCCTTCTGGATGCTCGATATACTTTACGACAACGCAGCCTGCGAAAAGCAGAAGCTCGTCATCGAAGGAGCCGAGCATGCCAACTCCGACGATGTAAACCCGGAGCTTTACTGGAGCACCGTCTTTAACTTCATCGACAAGTATATTACCCCGTCTGCTGCGGCGGACAACGTAGCTTAATCTTCATACTGATAGCAGGGAAGTCCCTCGGGGCTTCCTTTCTTTTGTGTCTGTGATTTACATACGGGCTTTTTTGTGCTAAACTCAATTCAATAGGCTCTAAGGGGTGTTTAAATGGATTTCAAAGACAGGATTTACTCCGTTGCGGAAATTGTAGGTATCAGCAGCACGGGGGAGAGGATTCCCGCCGCCGCAGGCAGAATTTCTACCTTGGAGGGCGATACACACGAGATACTCGAAAAGTCCCTCGACAGCGAAAAGAACACAAATCTTATTAAGAAGGTAACCCGCTCAAATCACACCTCGATACTTGAGCACACCGTATATAACATAGCCTTCAGGAATGTTTCAATCCTTGCCGAGCAGTTTATGATCGAGTTCCGCCTTGCCTCCTTTACTGTCAAGTCGAGAAGGTATGTTAATTTCGGCTCCATGGGCTTTTATGTGCCGGAGCTTGACGGCGACTACTCACAGGACGAGTTTAAAAAGAATGTAAGAGCCTGCCTTAATGACTATAATGCCCTCATAGAAAGGGGCGTTCCTAAGGAGGACGCAAGATTCCTTTTACCCTACTGCGTTTTCAGCAATTTCTACTGCACGGTCAACGCAAGAGAGCTTCTTAATATCATAAGAAGTGCGGTTTTCGGCAGGGGCAGAAACTATCCTGAAATAAAGGATTTAGGCGAGCAGCTTTTAAATCAAATTACCGAAATGACCCCCGGTATCGCCGCAGGCTTCTCTGAAAGGCGGCCTGAGCTTTCCGACAAGCTGAGTTTAAGCTATCTGTTTGAGAGCAAGGAAACGGCAAGATACCCGGAGGCAAACGAGCAGAGCGTGGTTCTGATTTCACATACACTTGACGCCGAAAAGACCGTTGCAAGGTCGGCGCTGACAGCCTCCACTCAGCTGCCCTTGAGTGCAATCGATGAGCTTCTGGAAGACGAGAGGAACGTAAAAACGGTCATAGACAAGGTTTTGGCCTGCTCCCGCCCACGCTCTCTTGAGGCGGCGGTCTATACCTTCAGAATCAACGGCGTGTCACTTTCGGAGATAACACACTTTGCCCGCCACAGAATGCAGTCAATAGAGATTCCCCCGTATACGCTCATAGACGGCAAAAGGTATGTCGTCCCCGCAACCGTAAAAAAGGACCCGGTTGCCCTTGAAATATACACAAAGGCCTTTGAGAGGATGTTCACCCTTCACAGACGCCTCAAGGAAAAGGGCGTATCCCCCGAGGAGCTTGTATATGCAAGACTGTCCGGCAGCAAGCTTGACATAATGGTCACGATGAATGCAAGGGAGCTTCTGCTGTTCCTTCGCCTCCGCACCTGCACAAGGGCACAGTGGGAAATAAGAGCCCACGCAATCGAGATGCTTCGCATATTAAGGGAAACCTCTCCTTTGATTTTCAACCGCTACGGCCCGAGCTGCTTTGTGGGCAAATGCACCGAAGGCACGCTGACCTGCGGCAGAACTGAGGATATGAAAATCATCTTCGACCCCTCGAACAAATCCCTTTCAGAGGATGTGCTTAATAAAAAGGCAGCGGCGGAGGGCTGATTAGCCTGACTCTTAGTGCCAATAATTATTTTGTAAGCCTTAATTTACCTTGTATTCGGCAGTACTTTACTGTATACTGATACATAATCGATAGAAAAACCGAATGTTAAAACGGCATTCCCACAATTAAAAGGAGTTGAACTAATGGCACGAATTGATGTTGATTTCAGCGGTGGCGCAGGTAAGCGTGCTTCCGACAGTACGGTTATCCCTCCGGAAAGAGCCGGACTGAAAACATTCATTAATATTCTGGTTACACTGATAACGGCAATAGTAGCCTTCTATTTTATGTTGCCGCCCCTTAACTTTAAGGCTCCCGAGTTCTATATCTATCTTGCAATCGTATTCGGCTCGTACATTGTAAGCTCCCTTGTCACATCAAGGGCAATTATAAGACCCGAATATGTACCCTATGTAAAGCGCAATTCCATTGTCGCCATAATACTGCTGGTTATACTCGGCGTTATATTCGTCGGCGGTTATCTCTCATCCGCAACCCTTTTCAGGGCAAAGGCATACAGCAGGATGCTGAATGTGGAGGTGACCGACTTCTCAAAGAGCGTTACCGTTATAGACAGCCTGAGCGGCTTTAAGAATGTCCCGATGATAGACGCAGCGGCAGCTGAAAAACTCGCCGACAAGACTTTGGGCGACCTCTATCTCGAATCCCTTGAGTCACAGTTTGAGGTCGATTATGCCTATTCGACCCAGATAAACTACAAGCAGAACCCCGTCAGAGTCTTCCCCTTAAGATACGGCGATATCTTCAAGTGGATTAAAAACAGAACTTCGGGTCTTCCGGGCTATATCATAGTCAATATGAACACACAGGCAGCCGACATGATAATGGTCGAGGGCGGAATCAAGTACTCACCGGCAGAGCACTTCGGTAGGCTGTTAAAGCGTCATCTAAGAATGTCTTATCCCACATACCTGTTCGGCCAGCCCGCCCTTGAAATAAACGAGGACGGCAGACCCTACTGGATCTGCGAGAGGCTTGACAAAAAGGTCGGCCTTATCGGCGGTGACGATGTTATCGGAGCCGTATTCGTAGACGCCATTACCGGCGAGCATGTTTATTACGACAATGCGGAAATCCAGTCGGGCACCTCAAAGAACGGCGAAAGCCTCTCATGGGTAGACCAGATATACCCCGCAGATTTGCTTGTCAAGCAGTATAACTTCTTCGGCAAGTTCTCAAACGGCTTCTTCAACTCTATCATCGGTCAGAGCGGCGTTAAGCTCACAACTCAGGGCTATAACTACCTTGCCCTCCACGACGACGTCTATATGTACACGGGCGTTACCTCCGCAAACTCCGACCAGTCCATAATCGGCTTTGTTCTTATCAATCAGAGAACCAAACAGGCCTACTTCTACCAGACAACAGGAGCTACGGAAATGGCAGCAATGGAGTCCGCAGAAGGTATCGTTTCCGACAAGGGTTGGAAGGCAACCTTCCCGCTGCTTTTAAACCTTGACGGCGAGGCAACCTACTTCATGTCCCTCAAGGATACCAATAACGTTATCAAGAGCTATGCGATGGTCAACGTCAACCAGTACTCCGACGCTGTCAGAAGCCCCAGCGACGACAACCCGGATTTAAAGGCCTGCATCATGGCTTATATGAATAAGCTCTCCGCAAGGGGCGTAAACTTAAGCATCAACCTTACAGGCTCGGCGCCCGGCGGCAGCTCCGGCGGTGATACCCCCGTAATCGAAACAAAGGAAATCTCCGGCGCAATTACGGAAATCAGACCTGCGGTTATCGGCGGCAATACGGTATACTTTATAAAGATTCAGGGCTCAGACTCCTACTACACCGCCTCCGCAGCCGACTTTGACTCCCTGCCCGTCATCCTCAATGTGGGCGATTATATAACGATCACCGCAGAGGATTCAAAGGCAGCGGTCATCCAGGCAAAGGACATCAAACGCTCATCACCGCAAGCATAAATCATAAAAACAGAAATCAGGGCGTAACAGCCCTGATTTTTTTGTCAGAATCCGCAGATTATTATGGAAAAAACATGGGCTTGCGAAACAGGTCGTCTTGTAGTATAATCTGTTTGTAACTCTTTTGTAACCTTTTAGCTTATTTCAAAGGGGAAAGAACTTTTGAGTACCATACTTAACAAATCCTATGACTATATTGCCTCTTTGGGTCTGTATTGCGCTAAATACGGCTATCGTTTCCTGAAGGGCTTATATCTTATTCTCAAAAAACCCGTAGTGTTCATGTTTGCGGCACTCGCCTCGCTTTATTCGGGCGCCGCAGGCTTTGTTTTCCGCACCTTCAGAACCGTGTTGCAGGATACGAAGCTGTTTTTGAAAGAGGTAAAGAACGCCTCAGACAGATTAAAGCGGGATATCCTCGCAAACCCGAAAAAATCACCGTCAATCACTTTAGATTACATACTCAGAGCAATAAAACGTCACAGGCTCGTGTTCAGATACTTCTTAAATCTGCTTCTGCCCGTTCTTGCAGCCTTTGTGCTGGTCTATACCGTAAACCACTGGAACAGGGTCATCTTCGCATTGGAGATAAATCTCAACGACGAAACAATCGGCTATGTTTCCGCCGAAAGTGTGTTCGTCGAGGCAAGGGACATTGCAAAGGAAAGACTGGGTATAAGCAAAAACAATGTGAATACGGCCACCGCCACATCCTCCGCACTGCTTGACGCACCGGTCTTCTCGCTTTCCATTATAAAGATAAATCAGCTTACCGATGCCGACACCATAGCGGACAAGCTGATTGAACGCTCCGCAAGCAATATCACAAACGCCTGCGGCATATACATCGACGGCAATTTCCTCTGCGCCGTCAAGAACGAAACCGACGCAAAGCGGGTCTTTGACAGTATTCTCGCCCCCTATGAGGAGAGCGGCGAATACGACGTTGTAAGCTTTGTGGAGAAAATCGAATACGTACAGGGTCTTTATCCCGACACCGAGGAGACCATGTGGGACGCAGCAAAGCTTAAAGAGAAGCTTCGCTCAAAGAAGCAGGACAAGCTTTACTATGCAATCGAGGAGGGCGACCTTATCTCGACTATCGCTGCGAAGTTCGGCGTCACCTCCGCCCAGATAAGAAGGCTTAATCCGGAACTTGACGAAAAGCGTCTGCAGATAGGCAGGGAGATTCTCATTTCCGAAGAAGTCTCCTTCATTCAGGTCAAGACGGCAAAAATAAAGGTCACAACAGAGGTCCTGCCATACAAGACAGTCGAGGTCGAAACGGACGCCTACTACAAGGGCACGAAAAAGACCATCAGAGAGGGCGTAAACGGCACCCAGCAGATTACAAGCCTTGTTACCTACATAAACGGCACGGCATACTCCACCGAGGAAATCTCAAGAGTAACCATAAAGGAGCCCATCGACAAGAGGGTCCAGGTAGGCACCAAGACGTACAGCAGCGGCGGCTCCTCATCCTCCGGCGGCGGCAAGCCGACAAAGTACACGGGAGCAAAGCTGACATGGCCCGTAATCGGCGCATATTCCGTAAGCTCCGGCTACGGCTACAGAAGCCGTGCAATGCACAGAGGTCTTGACATCGTAGCACCCAACGGCTCAACAAGGGGCAAGATAATCGTAGCGGCGGCCTCCGGCACCGTCACCACTGCCACATACCATCCCAGCTGGGGATACTATATAATGATAAGCCACGGCAACGGCCTTCAGACCCTCTACGCCCACTGCCAGAAGGGCTCCTTCTCGGTCAGGGTAGGCCAGAGAGTCAGTGCAGGCCAGGCAATAGCGAGGGTCGGCAACACCGGCAATGCCAGCGGATACCACCTGCATTTCGAGGTCTGGAAAAACGGCGCCAGAGTCAACCCCGCACCCTATGTCGGCAGATAAAAATAACAATAAAACGAAAAGGGGCACCCCTGCGGTGTCCCTTTTCAAAGCGAAGAAGTAAAATAAAGTTAAATGCAAGTTAAAAAGCCATAATAATCCGGACTTTACAACAAAAAATAAAACAGCTCAAAAAAATGCTTGACTGATTAAGATGTCTGTGTTATATTAGCTATACCTCTGCGAGGTTTATTTTTTTGTGTACCTTTTTTTGCAGAGGGAGGCTTATAACCGTTTCGATGTTAAATCGTACGGTTCCGAACTTTTAATGGAGGTGCCGTCATGAGAGTAAAGATTACTCTTGCCTGCACAGAGTGCAAGCAGCGCAATTACAACAAAATGAAGAATAAGAAAAACACACCTGACAGGCTTGAATTAAACAAGTACTGCAGATTCTGCAAAAAGCACACTCTCCACAGGGAAACTAAATAATCCGGGAGGGATAAGTATGGCTGACGAGAAGAAGAAGGTCGATAAGACTTCCGAAAAAGAAGCTGCCAAGGCTAAGAAAAAGGCGGCTGAAGCTGCGATTAAGGAAAAGCGCAAGGAACTTAAAAAGAACCCCGACAAGAAAGAAAAGCAGGGAAATCCTTTCCAGAGAGCCGGCAAGGCTATTGCCAAGTTCTTAAAGGAATTCAGGGGAACCATTAAGAAAATTATCTGGCCGGACCGCAAGAGTGTTATTAAGAATACCCTTGTAGTTTTCGCAGTTATGATTGTTGTCGGTATCGGCGTCTGGGTTGTCGACTATGCTTTGTCCGAGGGCATTCAGCTTATCGGCAAGGCTGCTGAGGCTATCCAGCAGGAAGATGAAACCGAGGGCGAGAGCACAACAGCTGCTCAGACTCAGGCAGCGACAACAACCGCTGCTGCACAAACCGAGACAGAGGAAGACACAACAGCTTAACGGCTGGGCATGCCTTCTCTGTAAGAACTATGAAGGGGGCAATTTTAGGAATGGCTGATGAATATAAGTGGTTTGTTATCCATACCTATTCAGGCTATGAGAATAAGGTTGCCGCAAACATTGAAAAGATTGTCGACAACCGTAAGATGCGGGACCAGATAGTCGAGGTCAGAGTCCCCACCGAGACCGTGACCGAGATTAAGGACGACAAAAAGCGTGTCGTCGAGCGCAAGCGCTATCCCGGCTATGTTCTTGTTAAGCTCGCTGTCTTTTATGATAACGTGACAAGAGAGCTTAAAATGACTGACGAGGCATGGTATGTCATCCGCAATACAAGAGGCGTCACCGGCTTTGTAGGCCCCGAAAGCAAGCCCATTCCGCTCAGTGAAAAGGAAGCCCTTGAGCTTGGCGTAGAGGTTCGCACAATCGAGGTCGACTATGCTGTCGGCGATTTTGTCCGCATTATAGGCGGCTCCTTTGACGGATTTATGGGCACGGTTGAAAAGATCGAGCCGGAGAAGGATGTTGTCAGGGTTATAATTTCCATGATGGGCAGAGAAACACCCATCGAGCTCGGACTTGACCAGGTCGAAAGAGTTGTTTGAGTCTCAGCGTAAACAGCCGTAATCGGCAAAGAATATCAGTATAAATAGCGGTTTTCGCTTTTTATAGCACGATGTCGTACGCACGGTTCGTGCGTGGGAGGAGTCTTTAAGGATTCCGCCACTACCACATTATTTGGAGGTGCAGACAATGGCACAAAAAGTTGTAGGTTATATTAAACTTCAGATTCCTGCCGGAAAAGCAACACCGGCACCCCCTGTCGGACCCGCACTCGGTCAGCACGGCGTAAACATTATGGCGTTTACAAAGGAGTTCAACGAGCGCACAAAGAACGATATGGGTCTCATTATCCCCGTTGTTATCACAGTCTATGCAGACCATTCCTTTACTTTTGTAACGAAGACTCCGCCGGCAGCAGTTCTTATTAAGAAGGCTTGCGGACTTGAAAAGGCATCCGGCGTTCCCAACAAGGTTAAGGTTGCAAAGATTACAAAAGAGCAGGTTAGAAAGATCGCCGAGCAGAAGATGCCCGATCTTAACGCCGCATCAATAGAAGCGGCCATGAGTATGGTAGCCGGAACGGCACGCAGCATGGGCATCGAAGTTGTCGACTGATGCTCCCATGTGGGAGGACAAATCCGATTAACCACTTAAGGGAGGTAAATTATTATGAAACATGGCAAAAATTATGTAGAAGCTGCTAAGCTTATTGATAGAAGCCGTCTTTATGACTCTGAGGAAGCCCTCGAGCTCGCTATAAAGACATCAAAGGCCAAGTTTGACGAGACCGTCGAGGTCCATGTCAGACTCAGTGTTGACTCAAGACACGCTGACCAGCAGGTCAGAGGTGCTGTCGTTCTTCCTAACGGAACAGGTAAGACGGTCCGTGTTGCTGTATTCGCAAAGGGCGATGCTGCAAAGGCCGCCGAAGCCGCAGGCGCAGAGATTGTCGGTGCTGAAGAGCTCGTTCAGAAAATCCAGGGCGAAGGCTTTATGGATTTCGACGTAGCAATCGCTTCACCCGACATGATGGGTCTTGTAGGCCGTTTAGGTAAGATTTTAGGTCCCCGCGGACTTATGCCCAGCCCCAAGGCAGGCACGGTTACAAACGACGTTGCAAGAGCAGTTACTGAGGCTAAGGCAGGTAAGATTGAGTACCGTCTTGA
>JAAYOZ010000003.1 GCA_012520115.1 Clostridiales bacterium
TCCTTGTTTTAGTTTGATTCGTTATGCTATAATTAACCTGATTTGTTAATAGGCTGAATACTTATTGGTTTCACATTTAATTGCGGAACAGGTTTGGCACTGAAGTTTTAAAAGGAGAAATATATGTACCTCAGAGAACCCTGCTATGACATCGACGAACTAAAGCTTGAAAACCTGCACATCCACACCTTCCATTCGGCCTGCGGAAAGCCCGAAATGCAAATGGAAAGCATAATCAGAGAGGCCGAAAGGGCCGGACTTAAAAAAATCGCACTGACCGACCATTTTAACGACCCTGATTACCCCGCAATCGAGTACAACAAGGAGATGAAAGCGGAGATAGACGCCCTCGGCACTGATATTGAAGTGCTTTACGGCATGGAGCTTTCGGCCTACGGAGTAGGCAAATTCCTTGACAGAATAGAGATAAACGAGGCACTTGATTACAGACTGTATTCCTGCAACCACTACAACATGCCCTATTGGGAGCACCCGGAAGAAAAAACTCCAAGAGCCTATGTCCAGCACCAGATTGACATAGTCACTTCCTTAGCAAAATCCGGCAGAGCAGACTGCATAGCCCACCCCTTCATCGGCAGGTTTGTCGCCTGCTTTGAGGACAGGCAGCTTGTTACAAACGAGATGACTGACAACGAAATCGGCGACATCCTCACGATTCTTAAAGAGCACAATGTCGCATACGAGCTTAACGCAGGCGCAATTCTCGGCTATCCCGAATTTTCAAAGCGAATCTGGCACTACGGCAAGGAGGTAGGCGTTGTTTTCCACATGGGAATGGACGCCCACACGCTTAACAGAATCGACACTGCCGAAACAGCAGAAAATTTCAAAAAGTTATTATATTAAGCTTTATCGCAACGGCAAATAATGATATAATATATTTTTGACAGACATAAGTCACAAACCATAATATCGGAGGTTTTTATGAAAGCTTTATCGGCATTTTCCCGCGAGGAATTACTTGCATTTGAACAGGCGACAGCAAAGCAGTATGAAGAATTCCTTGCGCAAAAGCTCAGCATCGACATGTCAAGAGGTAAGCCCTGCACACAGCAGCTTAATCTTTCCGATTCCATTCTCGACAACGTAAATACCGAAACCGGATTCAAAAGCGCAAACGGTACCGAGTGCCGCAATTACGGCATTCCCGCAGGCATTGATGAGTGCAGGCAGCTTTTTGCCGATATCTTAGAAGTAAAGCCTGAAAATATAATAGTAGGCGGCAATTCGAGCCTTAACCTTATGTTTGACTATGTTGCCCAGTGCATGCTTAAAGGCCCGACGGGCGAAAAGGGCTGGGCCTTCGAGGACGAGGTAATCTTCCTTTGCCCCGCACCCGGCTATGACAGACATTTCTCAATATGCGAATACCTCGGAATTAAGATGGTCAATGTCCCCATGCTCGCAACTGGTCCCGATATGGATGTGGTTGAGGAGCTCGTTAAGAATCCCAAGGTTAAGGGTCTTTTCTGCGTACCCAAGTATTCAAACCCCATGGGCATAACCTTCTCTGACGAAACGGTGGAGAGATTCGCCAAGTTAAAGCCCGCCGCAAAAGATTTCAGAGTTATCTGGGACAATGCCTACTGTATTCATGACTTATATGAGGAGAGCGATAAGCTCCTGAATATCCTCACTGAGGCCGCAAAGTACGGCAATGAGGATACCTTCGTCGTATTTACCTCCACCTCAAAGATAACCTACCCCGGCTCGGGAGTTTCCGCTATCGCCGCTTCAACCAACAACATAAAGGCCATTATGGCAAGGCTTACGATGCAGACAATAGGACACGATAAAATAAACCAGCTTCGCCACGCCCGTGCATTTAAGGATATGAAGGCTCTTAATGAACACATGCAGCGCCACGCCGAGATACTCAGGCCCAAGTTCGAGGCAGTCCTCGATATCCTCTCAAAGGAACTCGGTGAATTAAATATAGCCTCATGGAACAAGCCCAGAGGCGGATACTTCATCAGCCTTGATGTAGAGGTCGGCAGCGCAAAATATGTGGGCAAGCTGTGCAAGGATGCGGGTCTTGTGCTTACGACCGTGGGAGCAACCTTCCCCTACGGAGTTGACCCGGAGGATAAGAATATCAGAATCGCCCCCACCTTCCCGCCGGTTGACGAGCTTAAAATCTGCTGCAGCCTGCTTTGCTGCTGCGTAAAGCTCGCCGCCGCAAGGGAGCTTCTGGGCAAGACGGAATAAAAATTAGGAGTCGATAAGGTGTACAGAATCGGTCACGGATATGATGTGCATAGGTTCGAGGAGGGGCGAAGGCTCGTCCTCGGCGGTGTGACCGTGCCTTACGAAAAGGGGCTTCTGGGTCATTCCGATGCGGACGTCCTCTGCCACGCCGTAAGCGATGCGCTGCTCGGCGCCGCCGCTTTGGGCGATATCGGCAGGCATTTCCCCGACACGGACGAAAGCTTTAAGGATGCCGACAGCATAGAGCTTTTGAAGACCGTGGTTTCAAAGCTTAAAGCAAAGGGTTTTTCGGTTGTGAATATCGACGCTACGATAATAGCCCAAAGACCGAAACTCGCAAATTATATTGACTCAATGGTAAATAATATAGCTGCAGCCTGCTGTTTACAGCGGGACCGTGTAAATGTTAAGGCGACAACCGAGGAGGGGCTGGGCTTTACGGGCGCAATGCTCGGCATAGCCGCCCATGCGGTCTGTCTTATAGAGAAAACTGATTAAAATACAGCATTCAGAAGAAAAGGCGGCAAGTCACTTTTCCTGAATATAGAAGGCGGTGTCTGAGCTGAGCTCTGCTATTTCGGATTTTTTCGCAAACGTGCGCAACGTTTTCTTCGGCTTCAATTTCATAACGGATATACTCGATATCCTCTTTGTAACTTTTTTGATTTACAGCCTTGTGGTGCAGCTCAGAAAGAGCCAATCAATTCAAGTTATCAAGGGTCTGATTCTTGTTGCCGTAATTTACGCCGTAGTACACTTCCTCGGAATGCAAACAAGCGAATATATCTTCAATCAGCTTTTCTCCAACGCTTTCCTGATTGCCGTAATCGTTTTTGCTCCGGAAATCAGGCAGGCTCTCGAGCATGTGGGCAGAAGCAACCTCGGCAACTTCTCTCTTATTGCGCCCAATAAGCCCGAGGCGCAGATATTAGACTCGATTAATGCAGTCGTCAGAGCCTGCTCGTCAATGAGCAGGGACAAAATCGGCTCGCTTATCATCTTCCAGCGCAAGTCTTATTTGGGCGAGCTTACGAACGACAGCGTAACAATAGACGCCGTCACCACGCCGGATATGGTACTGAGCATTTTTTACCCTAAATCCTCAATGCACGACGGCGCAATCGTAATAAAGGACGGCAGGATTACTGCCGCAAGGTGCATTGTCCCCATGCGCAACGACAGGGAGCTTTCCGGCGATATGGGCACAAGGCACAGGGCAGCTCTGGAAGTCAGCATTAAAAGCGACGCCATAGCAGTCGTTACCTCGGAGGAAACGGGCATTATCTCGATTGCAGTCGACGGTCAGCTCTGGAGAGGACTGAAAGACAGCGAGCTCAGAGAAAGACTCACAACATTGCTGCTGCCCTCATCAGACAGCAAGGACACGCCCTTTGAAAAGCTTCGAGGTGTCTTTGAAAGGAGGAAGAAGAATGAAAAATAACGCTTCCTCAAAACCCAAAACAGAAAAAACAGAACAAAAGCGCAAAACAAAAAAACGCTTCAGCCTTGACAGCTTCTTCGGCGACAGCAGGGTTGTTCTGATAATATCCTTCATACTCTCGCTGTTTTTATGGATAGTTGTTTCAATGTACGCAAGCCCCGTCGACGTGCGGGAGATTAAGAATGTCAAGGTCACGCTGAACCTTGAGGACAGCCTGCCTGCAAAGCTTAATCTTGCCATCTTCGGCGAGAAGGAATTCTATGTGGATGTAACCGTCAGGGGCAAAAGGTATCAGTTAAGCGACTCCGCACTTGCGGCGGAAAACCTTCAGGTAATAGCCCAGATGAACTATGTAGACAAGGCGGGCATTAATACCCTGCCGCTCAAAGCCTCCTTTGCTAACGGCGGCGGCTCACTTGAAATCATCAGCCTTTCCCGCACCGAAATAGATGTATATTTCGATACATTAAAAACCCAGCAATACACCCTTGAGCCGCAGATAATACATGACGGCTTTGAAATCGCAGCCGAGGGCTTTATCAGCGAAACACCCATACTCTCGTCCTCGGTCGTGGAGCTTTCAGGCCCCGCCACGGAAATCAATAAGATTAAGGACGTCTACGCAAAGACGACACTGAAGGAGCCTCTCTCCACAAACAGCACCCTGCCCGTCACAATCGAACCTAAGGGCGAGGGCAGCGAGCCCTTAAAGTACATCGAAAGCAGCTCGGGCGACATTACTATGACGATTCCCATTAAGAAAATAATGACGCTGCCCACAACTGTCAGCTTCATTAATGCGCCGTTAGCCTATTCGGAGGGCTTCCTTGATATGTCGTTTGAGCCGAAGCAGGTAAAGGCAGCCGTTTCCGCCGAGCTTGCGGATACGGTAGACAGCTTCCCCATAGGCATAATAGATTTCAGCACTCTCTCCCTCGGCGTTAATGTCAGGGAGTTCCCGCCGGTATCCTCGGCGCCGATTACGATTCTTGACGACAGCATAAAGAGCTTTAGGGTGGCAATCGACACAAGTAAAATGAAGGAAGCCGTGTTTGACATACCGCTGACCAATTTCAGCGCCGCAAATGTGCCGGAGGGCAAGAAGGTCACGCCCATGGACGGCACCCTGAAGGAGGTCAGAATAATAGGCTTGGAACAGGACATCGCTTCTTTAAATGCTGACGGCATATATGTGGAAACCGACCTCTCCTCCCAGCCCGTCACCGACGGAATAATCACAGTACCCGTCAAGATTTTCGTAAAGAGCAACACAAGCTGCTGGGCATACGGCGAATACAAGGTCAGAGTAAGAGTTTCCGCAAAATAAGTTAATATAAATTCAATAAAAGCAAAGGAGGGCCGAAATGAAAAAGAGGATACTGTCACTCATAGCCCTTTCTTTGCTTTTTTGCTTTTCTTTAAGCGGCTGCTCGATAGGCCTGAAGGCCGTTGACAATCTGTTAAGAGCACCAAAGCTCACAGGCGAGAATGCCGACTTAAACAAAGCCTTTGAGGACTCGGTCCGCAAGGGCAAGGATTCGAGCATTATTTTAAAACGGCCCTCAAACGGCAGCTACCGCTCGTCCTTTATTATGTATGACTTAGACGGCGACGGCATAGAGGAGGCCTTTGTTTTCTATGCTTTATCCGAAGACAAAACCGCCACAAGGCTTAATGTCCTTTCCCAAACAACCGGCGCATGGAGCTCTGTCGCCGACTTCCCCGGCACAGGAATCGGGGTATATGAGATTCTTTTCTCAGACCTTAACAACGACGGTATAAAAGAGATTATAGTCGCTTGGAAAATTACAGAGACAACAACCATTAAGAATATGACCATCTACGGCGGTCAGTCGAGCGTCGGGCTTGCAAAGGATGTATTAAGGCCCCGTGCCAATGAGAACTATTCCGCCCTGACCGTGCTTGACATAGATTCCGACGGCAAAAACGAAGTTCTGTTCACCCATTTCGATACCACAACGGAGCGCAGCCGTGCCTTTGCGAGAGTCTTGAAAATGGACTCTAACGGCGACATCAAGCATGCGGGCGAAGCCGCATTGAACCCGAAAATCAGCTCATATACCTCCTTTAAAACCGAATATATCGGCGAAATGCCGAGAGTATATATAGACGCCCACACCGGCGGCGTGCAGATGCTGACCGAAATGCTTTACTGGGATAAGGAGAACGGCAAGCTCATTGCTCCGTTTTACATCAGTGAGGCGGGCGTAAACCCCCTTACCCTCAGAAATGTTGCAGTTGAAAGCTTCGATATCAACTCCGACCGCAAAATCGAAATCCCCCTGACTTCCGTTCTGCCGGGCAGCAGCGTTACGGGAAGCGACAGCTCAATAAGTGCCTCTCTGTATATAGTAAACTGGTCGGTTTATGAAAATGAAAAGTTCAACACCGTCAGGCGCACCTATTACAATCTGAACGACATGTATTCGATTGTCTACCCGGACGACTGGCAGAACAGGGTAGCCATAACCCAGAATCTCACCGACAGACTGACGGTCTTCTCTTACTATTCCTCAGGCAGCAAAAAGACCGGTCCGGAACTGTTCTCAATCAAGGCCTTTCCGGTCGTGTCCTTCCATACCGACCTGCTGGGCGATTATCAGCAGTTTCTGAGCAACAAAGACTACACCTACGCATACAGAATAACGCAGGAGGGCGAAAAATTCGGCATCACCGAAGGCTTTATAACCTCCGAGTTTACAGCATTAAAAACCCAGTCCCAGACAACAAATATGCTTGCAAGAAATTGACAGGCTAAGAAAGGGGAAAGCTCTTTGAAAAGAATATTGGTTGCAGAAGACGAAGCTTCTATCAGAGAATTTATAGTGATAAACCTTCAACGCAGCGGCTATGACGTGGTTGCGGTCGAGGACGGCGAAGAGGCCATCAGAGCCTATGAGGACTGCTCCGGGGAGTTTGATATCGCCCTTCTGGACATTATGATGCCCGGCGTTGACGGCCTTGAGGTCTGCAAGTATTTAAGGAACAAAAGCAGCTCAATCGGCATAGTCATGCTCACCGCAAAGACGCAGGAAATGGACAAGGTAACTGGCCTGCTTGTGGGAGCGGACGACTACATAACAAAGCCCTTCTCCCCCTCGGAGCTTATGGCGAGAATCGACGCCATATACAGGCGTGTCGCTTTAAATAAGGAGGCGACAAAGGCAAGCACAAGCCAGAGCGACGTCATCACCTTAGGCGAATTTACCTTGAGGATAAGAAACAGAACACTTACCAAAAACGGTTTACCGATAGAGCTTACACAGGTAGAGTTTCAGATTATGGAGCTGTTTTTCAATAATCCGGGAGCGGCTCTCTCCCGCTCGGAGATACTCAATTACGTCTGGGGCGACTCCTATTACGGCGACGAAAAGGTTGTGGACGTAAACATCAGACGCCTCAGGATGAAAATAGAGGACGAACCCTCACACCCCCGTCACCTTACGACTATCTGGGGCATCGGCTACAAATGGGTAGTATAAGATAAGAAAAATTTACTTTATAGAAAGGAAGGAACGCCATGCGTAAACTGAGCATAACAAGAAGATGGCTTTTTAGTACGCTTGGCGTTACTGTTATTATAATGCTCGTGGTAATATTCGTAAGCTCAAAGGCTTTGCGGGACTATTACTACGACACCGCCTATATGACGCTGTACTCACGGGCAAGAAGCCAGAGCGTAAACAACTTTTTCAGTCAGTATCTTAACGCCCCGGACGACGTGTTCAGCGCAAAGGCGGGCGAGTTTATTGAGAATTACACCGAGCAAAGTCTTATGGAGGTCTGGGTAATTGACCGTAACGGCAATGTCGTCGCCACCTCCACCGGCTTCTCCGTGGAGAACGAGGTATACCCGGACTACGAGCAGGCGTTAAGCTCCAATACAGGCACTGCCACATGGATAGGCGAAACCTCCAACGGCGAGGCCATAATGTCCATGACCGTGCTGTTGCAGTCAAGGCAGGGTCAGGCGGTCAGATATATAATCTCGCTTCAGGACCTGAACACCCAGCACAAGGTCTTCACCGTAATCATAGCCCTTGCCTGCGCCGTTTCGGTCGGACTTGTGGCCGTGTCGGGACTTTTCTTCATCCGCTCAATCGTTATCCCCGTCAAGAGGATTAACGAAACCGCAAAGGCTATCGCCGCAGGCGACTTTACCGCCCGAATCGAGCCCCACAGATACAATGACGAAATAGGCGAGCTTGTTAACTCCTTTAACAAAATGGCGAAGGATATAGGCGAGGCGGATAAGCTCAAAAACGACTTTATTTCAACCGTTTCCCACGAATTAAGAACGCCCCTTACTGCTATCAAGGGCTGGGGCGAAACCATACTCGAGATGAACGACTCCGACCCGGCTATGACCAAAAAGGGAATTGAAGTTATAATAGACGAGTCCAGCCGCCTTTCAAGGATAGTCGAGGATTTGCTTGACTTCTCAAGAATGCAGAGCGGCAGAATGTCGTTAAGGCTCGAAAAAATAGACGTTCTGGCGGAGCTTGACGAAACCGTCTTCGTCTTTAAGGAAAGAGCACTAAGAGAAGGCGTGGAGCTTACATACAACGCCACGACGCTGCCCGCACCGATGATGGGCGACGCAAACCGCATCCGCCAGGTCTTTGTCAATATTCTCGATAACGCCTTGAAGTACACAAAGCAAGGTGATAAAATATTGGTAACGGCGGAAATTCTCCCCCGCAGACTCAAAATCCTCATAACCGACACCGGCTGCGGCATTCCTCCCGAAGCTCTGCCCCATGTAAAGGAGAAATTCTTTAAGGCAAACGTATCCGTAAGAGGCTCAGGCATAGGTCTTGCCGTGTCCGATGAAATAGTAAGGCTGCACAAGGGTACTTTAAATATCGGCAGCGTGCTTAATGAGGGTACGACGGTAGAGATAATTCTTCCGGTCGACACATCCCCGCCGCTTGATGAAAGGACTTCTGAAGATGAAAAATAAAAATAACAAATCCTGCCCGCCCGTCAGCGTCGGAGGACAGGCTCTTTTAGAGGGAATAATGATGAACGGCCCGCTCGGGGCCGCCATGTCCGTCAGACTGCCAGACGGCACGATATTCACGCAGGCTAAGGAATATAAATCCTTAAGGAAAAAGTACAAGATTCTGGGCATACCGATTATAAGAGGCGTTGTAACCTTTATCGAGTCAATGATAATAGGCTATAAGTGCCTTATGGAATCCGCCGAGCTTTCAATGACCGAGGAGGAGCTGGCGGCAGAAGAATCGAAGTTTGACAAGTGGATAGAGGAGCATTTAGGACCTAAAATGCAGACAATCGTTTCCGTAGTAGGAACGGTGCTGGGCATTCTGCTTTCAGTCGCATTATTCTTCTGGCTTCCGTCCTTTATCGCCGACCTGACACTCGGCGGCGCCGATAACAGGCTCATGCCGCTTATCGAGGGCTTAATAAGAATCGTAGTTTTCATCCTTTATATATACCTTACCTCAAAGAGTAAGTATATCAAAAGAGTGTACATGTACCACGGCGCCGAGCATAAGAGCATCTTATGCTTCGAGTCAGGCCAACCCCTGACCGTCGAGAATGTAAAGGGATTTAAGCGCTTTCACCCCCGCTGCGGCACAAGCTTTATCTTTGTGGTACTGATAGTCAGCATACTCTTTTTCACTTTAGTTCTTGCCTTCTTCCCCGACATAAGAGAATACAGGCTGCTCTGGGTATCCATAAGGTTGCTTGCCACCCCGCTCGTAATGGGCATCGGCTATGAGTTCATCCGTCTTTCCGGCAAGTACAATAACCCCGTCACAAGGTTTTTTGCCGCCCCCGGTCTCTTTATGCAGAGGCTCACCACTAAGGAGCCCACCGATGATATTATCGAGGTCGGCATCGCAGCGCTGAAGGCGGTAACCGAGCAGGAGGCATACGAAGCGGCCAAGGCTGCCGCAAAGGCCGGCCCGCCTAAGAAGAATAAAGAAAGCGAAGAATCACAAGCAGAAACTTCCGCCGAATCAACCGAGCAGACAACCGATGAAACCACCGAGCAGGTCAGCGAGGCAACAACTGAGGAACCCGCCGAGCAGGCAGACGCAGAATCCGAAGCTGCCCCCGACGAAGGAAGGGCTGACGCCGTATGACAATCGGCGACGCCTTAAAAACGGGAAGGAAGTATCTCTTCGGCATAGCGGGCGACAGTGCCGATTTTGAGGCGCTCTGCCTATTGGAAGGCTGCCTGAACAAAGACAGAACCTATATCCATCTGCACAGTGACGAGGAATTACAGCCCGTTCAGGAAAGCCGCTACAAGGATATGCTCAACCGCCGCAAAATGGGCGAGCCGCTTCAGTATATAATAGGCGAATGTGAGTTTTACAGAAGACCCTTCAAGGTAGGCGAGGGCGTGCTGATTCCCCGCCCCGAAACCGAAGAAATGGTTCAGAGGGCGATTTCCTATGTAAGAAAGCAGAATAAACCCCTTGTGGTTTTCGATTTGTGCGCAGGCTCAGGCTGCATAGGCATTACCATAGCAAAGGAATGCCCGCAAACTAAGGTTTACCTGTTTGAGAAATACGACAAGGCATTCAATTACCTTGCGGGTAACATCAGTCAGAACGGTGCGGACAACGCTTTCCCCGTAAAGTGCGATGTGCTTCTCGGCTTTGAAAACCTGAAGGATATTCCGAAGCCAGACCTTATAATCTCAAACCCCCCTTACATCAAAAGCAGCGAGCTAAGTACCCTTCAAAAAGAGGTGCGCTTCGAGCCCTCTGTCGCCCTTGACGGCGGCGACGACGGCCTTATCTTTTACAACGCTTTTTCAAAAAAATGGTTACCCTATATTAATGACGGCGGAGCCTTCATATTCGAGTGCGCCGAAGACCAGCCGCCGATAATTGCGGAGACCGAGCGGGCAAACGGCTTCTTCTGCGACACCATAGAGGATATGTACGGCAATATGCGCTTTGTCTGCGGCAGCAGAATATACGAAAATCCCGCCGGGCTTTTTAAGATCACTTAAACAAATTTATAGGTAGGAAAAATGAGTTATAAAATTCTCCTGTTTGATTTAGATAATACTTTGTTAGACTTCTGCGCCAATGAAACCGATTCCTTAAATAAACTGTTTCAGAAACACGGATATATCTTTACCGATGAACTATTTGAATTATATAACTCCGTAAACAAACAGCTATGGGCCGATTATGAAAACGGAAAAATTGAATTAGACGATGTGCTGAACTCAAGATTTTCGGAAACTATGTTAAGACTGGGAAAAGAAGTAGACGGCATTGAATGGGAGAATCAGTACAGAGAGCTTTTGGGCAACGGATGTCAGCTGATAGAAGGCGCTTTGGAAGTGTGCCGGAGGTTATCCGAATCCCACAGACTGTTCGTCATCACTAACGGTATAACCAAAACTCAGATAAAGCGATTGAAACAGTCAGGCCTATATGAGTTTTTTGAAGACATTTTTATTTCTCAAAGCATAGGAAGCCAGAAACCGTCAAAAGAGTTTTTTGATTATGTGATGAGTCATATTAAAGGTTTTAACGGAAAAGAAGCGCTTATTATCGGAGATTCATTAAATACCGATATAAAAGGCGGTCTTATGTCAGGAATTGATACCTGCTGCTTTAACAGCAAGTTACATGAATGCTCTCCGGAAATCAGAACTACATACACAATCGCAAGCTTAGAGGAATTGTACGACATAGCAGCCTTATAAAATGAGAATAGAATTACGTTAATTCGCATTCTTATTAAAACTTAACTTATTGCTTCATATGATTTCATTTGCGTTTTATTAAAAGGAGTTGAGAAATTGCTTTCTCAGTTTTATACTGCGATGCGAACAGGTGATTATACCACCTTTATAATCGGTCTTTGCTCAATAGTCTTTGTGCTGTTCTGCACCCTGCCTGTTCACGAATTCGCACACGCATGGGCAGCGGTCAAGCTCGGCGACCAGACCCCGAAGCTGAAGGGCAGACTGACGCTTAATCCCATGGCGCATCTTTCGCTTTTCGGTTCGCTTATGATACTGATTGCGGGCTTCGGCTATGCAAAGCCCGTGCCCGTCAATACAAGAAACTTAAAGAACCCAAAAAGGGACTTTGCTCTGGTAGCGTTTGCAGGCCCGGGCGCAAACCTCATTATGGCCGCCTTCTTCTTCCTTTTAACAAACATCGCAACATATTTCATCACCGGAGCTTCTCTTCTCTCGCAGGTCATATATTATTTCTTCTATTTCGCCGCAATAATAAACGTAAACCTTGCGGTGTTTAACCTCCTGCCTATTCCGCCCCTTGACGGCTCAAGAATCTGGGGGCTTGTCATCCCCGACAGGTATTACTACAAATTATTGCAGTATGAGAGATATATCACACTTCTCTTGTTAGTCCTTTTGATGACAAATGTTCTGACCGTACCCTTGAGCTATCTGTCAGGACTTATCACGTCCCTGCTTAAATTCATAGTAGGGCTGCCCTTCAGGTTGTTGCCATGAGTAATGTAAATATCAATCCCGATTATAAGCTTGATGTGTTTGAAGGCCCGCTGGACCTGCTTTTGCACCTTATCTCCAAAAACAAGCTAAATATTTACGACATACCGATTTTCACCCTTGTGGAGCAGTATACGGAGTATATCTCAAAAAGCATTGACGAGGGCTTTGACATAGACTCCGCCAGCGAATTTCTCGAAATGGCAGCAAGGCTGTTGTACATAAAATCCGCCGCACTGCTGCCAGTCCATGAGGAGGCGGACAAGCTCAGAAAAGAGCTTACTGGTGAGCTTATAGAGTATCAGGAGTGCAAGAAAATCGCCGCAAAGCTCTCCGAAATGAGCAGCGGAATCGACAGCTATGTCAGAGAGCCCATGGAAATCGAGGCTGACCGGAGCTACCAGCGAGTACATAATGTAACGGAGCTTTTAGACTATTATCTGATGGCCGCAGGCAAAAAGCTGCGCCGGCTCCCGCCCCCGGTCGAGGCCTTTTCCGGCATCGTGGCAAGGCGAATTGTGTCCATCAGCTCAAAAATCAGCCTAATCAAGAACCTGTTTGTAAAACACAGAAAGCTGCGCCTTTCGGAGCTATATAAAAAGAGCGAGTCCCGCTCCGATCTGGTTGCAACGTTTTTGGCAATACTCGAGCTTTCAAGGCAGGGCAGCATTTATATAACCGATTCGCTTGACATTCTGCCCGTTTCGAATGCCGAAATAAGCGACATCACCCTATTAACTCCCGGAGGAAACGATAGTAATGAATTCAGCACAGCTTAAAAGTGCATTGGAGGCCGTTTTATTCGCCTCAGGCGAGCCGATTGAGCTTGAAAGGCTCGCAGAGGCAGTCGAAGCCGATTCGGATATCACGAAACAGGCGTTGGAAGAGCTGGCCGGCGAATATGACGCAAGAAACAGCGCCATAGCACTTTTAAACCTTGACGGCAAATATCAGTTTTCCACAAGACCCGATTATGCGGAATACATTAAAAGGGCAATGGAGCAGAAAAGAAAGGCGCCCCTCTCTCAGGCGGCCTTTGAGGTGCTTGCCATCATCGCATACAATCAGCCGGTCACTAAATCCTTTATAGAGCAGGTCAGAGGCGTTGACTGCTCAGGCGTTATTGCCTCGCTGCTTCGCCGTGAGCTTATTGAGGAGGCCGGCAGGCTTGACTTGCCCGGCAGACCTTTGATATACTGTACTACGACAAATTTCCTCAGAACATTTTGCATTTCTTCCCTTTCCGAGCTGCCGCCCCTGCCCGAAAACGACGAGGGCGTAAGGCTCGTCTCCGAGATCACCGCCGCAGAGCAGACGGATATACCCGAACAGGTTCTCCTGACAAAGTAAGCTAAACGTTTAAAGTCAGTCAAGGGAGGTACAGGCATGATAGCTCTCGCAATCATATTAGGAATAATTGTGTTTTTTGCGCTTGTACTCTCTATCAGGGTACATATCTCTCTTGACTATTGTGAAGCACCTGCCTGCACAGTAAGATGGCTCTTTGTTAAATTACAGCTCTATCCTCCGAAGGAGAAAAAGAAGAAAAAGGACAAGCCCGAAAAGGCTAAAAAGGAAAAGAAAGAGGAGAAGACCGAGGAGCCTGCCGAGGAAAAGCCCAAAGAGAAAAAAGAAAATCCCATAATGGTGTTCTTTAAAAGGGAAGGCGCAGAGGGCGTTTACGAGCTGTTAAAAAGAACCGTATCCGCTATAAACGGCACCTTAGGCGCAATCATCAGGCAGTTTAAGATTGAAGAACTGTACCTTGAAATGGTTGTTGCAGCAGGCGACGCCGCCGCAACTGCGCAGAAATACGGCGAAACCTGCGCAAAGTTCTTCCCCCTGCTCGGTGCGATAGTCACGCATTTCAATGTAAAGAAATACGACATAGACATCTCTCCCGACTTCCTTGCAAACAAGGGCGAAACGGCTTTCTACACTACTGTTTCCGCAAGCCCTCGAAAGATAATAAACAGCGCACTCGCCCTTGTAATCAAGCTTCTTTTCGGCGTTCTGCTCAAATTCCTCTGGGGCGCAAGGCAGAAAAAGCCCAAGCAGCCAAAACCCGATTCTCCCAAGCCCGTTGATAATACCGCAAAAATTACAGAGAATAAAGCACAGGCAAGCTAAAAGATGTGTCACGAATTCTATTTCAACATAGGAAAGGAAAGGTCGCACTATGAAAGAAAAAACAGCAGCAGGCATCCTTGAAACGACAATCGAAAAGGTCAGGACCCTCGTCAATGTCAGCACAATTATCGGTGAGCCTATCTACCTTAATGACGGAATCACCGTCATCCCCGTCTCAAAAGTAACCTACGGCTTTGCTTCCGGCGGCTCGGATTTCCCCTCAAAGAACAATGTTCAGCTTTTCGGAGGCGGCGGCGGAGCAGGCGTTACAATCAACCCTGTTGCTTTCCTCATCGTTAAGGACGGAGAGGTCACGCTTAAGCATATCACCTCCAATGACAATGCCGCAGAGCGCATAATAAACCTTGTTCCCGAAATGTTTGACAAGGTCAGCGGCCTGGTCAATAAAGGAAAGAAAAAGAAAGAGGACGACCCCCTCGACAATCTCGAGCAGGAGATAATGGACGAGATCAACGAGGCTGAATAAGGTCGATTTTTCTGTTTCCTTATTATCTTGCCTCGTTTTTACCCACAAAGTATTATTTTTTGGAATTACCCGCATAAGCTTGTATAGTACGACTTTTTTGCCGTATAAAAACCTATGCGGGTGATGTATTATGAAAAAAAAGGCAGCAATAATTTTTACTGCTGTATTCTTAATTGTTACCGTAATTATGTATGACGGAAACTCGACGGTTCCGGCAAGCAGCTTCAAAGCCGATTCGATTTCCGCACAGGCAGCCGTTCTGATGTGTGCAGACACAGGCGAGGTGCTTTTTTCACTTAAAAAAGACGAAAGGCTGCCGATGGCAAGCACAACAAAAATAATGACAGCATTAATAGCCCTTGAGGACCCTTCACCCATGCGGGAGATAAAAGTAACCAAAGAAATGGTTACCGTTGAGGGAACCTCTATGGGGCTTTTGCCTGATGATACGGTTTCTCTATATACCTTAGCCGCCGGAATGCTGCTTCAGTCCGGCAACGACGCCGCAAATGTGACGGCATACGCAATCGCAGGCGGGCTGGATGAATTCTCAAAGCTGATGAATAAAAAGGCTAAGGAAATCGGAATGAGGAACACTAACTTCGTGACCCCCTCGGGACTTGACGCCGAAAAGCACTATTCCACCGCTTACGACATGGCGCTGCTGGGTTCTGCGGCCATTAAAAACCCCCTTTTCCGTGAAATCTGCTCCCAGAAGAGCATGCGTGTGGAGTACGGCAACCCCCCGTACCCCAGAAGCCTATATAACCACAACAGACTGCTCAGCTCCTACGAGGGCACAATCGGCATAAAGACAGGCTATACAAAAAAGAGCGGCCGCTGTCTTGTATCCGCCGCAGAGCGGGGCGGCGTGACGCTTGTAGCAGTGACACTCAATGCCCCGGACGACTGGAACGACCATAAAAAGCTCTTTGATTACGGCTTTTCCGTTATGAAGCAGCACGACCTGAATGACGACTTCTCTAAAATTCTTGTGGATGTTGTCGGCGGAAAGAGCGGCAGCGTCGGCGTAATGACCCAGAGCAAGCCGAAAGCCACCGCAGCCGACAGCCTTAACTTATCAAAGGTCAGGCGTGAAATACTTATAAAGCACTTTGAGTATGCGCCTATAAAAGAGGGCGACATTCTCGGCACAGTCAGATACTATCTCGGTGATAAGCTCATAGAGGAAGTGCCCCTCTGCGCCGCCGCAGACATAGAACTGAACCCGGCTATCGGAAAAATAATAAAAGAAGAGAAGAAATCAATCTTTGAAGAAATATTGGACTTTTTCAAGAGAGATAATATAGAAGAGAAAACCACCAAAACCGACAAAGAAGAGTTTAAAGAAGAATAGAAGATTGCGTACTTAAATATAAAGGATGCAGAAAAATGGACGATATGGTAAGACTGCAAAAATACCTCTCCGAATGCGGCGTCGCCTCAAGGCGCAAGGCAGAACAGATGATATCCGACGGTGAGGTCAGGGTCAACGGACAGATTGCAAATTTGGGCGACAAAATCAATCCCAAGAGGGATGTGGTGACCGTCGCCGGTAAAAAAGTGTCAAGACCCAAGGAGTTTAAATATATAATGCTCCATAAGCCGAGGGGCTATATAAGCACCCTAAGCGACGAAATGGGCAGAAAGA
>JAAYOZ010000055.1 GCA_012520115.1 Clostridiales bacterium
CATGAAAAAGCAAGTCGTAAGACTTGCTTTTTTCAATGAAATTCGTTCCTTTCGGAACTAATGAAAAAGCAAAGCTTATTAATTATGCCGTGCATGTTAATGTGCGAATTTCATTTTACTTGCGGCTTGACGCAAAATTTCATTAAACCCCAATCTTGAAATTTTAGGGATTTTATATTTTTTCCCATTATATTATAATAATCATAAGCTTACATAAGGAGGGCTTGATTTGGATTACAGAGTAGTTGGAAAGACAAATGTTTCGGCTTCGCTGCTTGGCTACGGCTGCATGAGATTCCCCACGACCGAAGACGGTGAAATTGACGAAGTTAAGGCTGAGAAGCTGCTCGACTACGCATACAGCAAGGGAATAAACTATTTCGATACCGCATACTACTACCACTCCGGCAAAAGCGAACCCTTTTTGGGTAAGGTCATGTCCAAATATGACCGCAGCAGCTTCTATTTTGCCGATAAGCTGCCCCACTGGCCTGTAAAAACGCTCGATGACGCAAAGCGTATATTCGCTAAGCAGCTCGAAAGGCTTCAGACTGATTATATCGATTTTTACCTGCTCCATTCCCTGGATAAACAGGCCTGGGAAAGACTGGCCTCACTCGGCGTTCCCGAGTATTGCGAAAGTCTGAAGGAACAGGGAAAAATAAAATACTTCGGTTTTTCATTCCACGATGATTACGAGGTATTTGAAACAATACTTACAAGCAGGGCATGGGACTTCTGCCAGATTCAGCTCAACTACATGGACACTGAGCACCAGGCGGGCATGAAGGGATATGAGCTGGCCGAAAGTCTCGGGATCCCCGTTATCGTAATGGAACCCCTCAAGGGCGGCAAGCTCGCTTGTTTACCCGAGGATATAACCGATGAACTGAGAGAGCTTGAGCCTGACGCCTCCACCGCATCATGGGGATTAAGGTGGGTAGCAAGCCTGCCTAATGTAAAGGTAATCCTCAGCGGCATG
The DNA here is from genome assembly GCA_012520115.1 of Clostridiales bacterium. GTDB lineage: Bacteria > Bacillota > Clostridia > Oscillospirales > Acutalibacteraceae > DTU053. Next base: position 983 of record JAAYOZ010000055.1, read on the forward strand.
TCTGCAATGGAGCAGCTTGAGGATAACCTTAACACCTTAAGCGAATTCAGACCTCTCAATGACGCAGAGCAGCAGATGATAGCCGCCCTGCCCGAGAGAATTAAGAGCAAGGTCAACAACGAATGCACAAACTGCAAATACTGCATGCCCTGTCCTTCCGGCGTGGACATACCTAAGAATTTCCGCATCTGGAATGAGTACAGCATGTACGGCAACAAACAATCCGTCGCATGGCAATGGGAAAACGAAATTGATGAAGACGAAAAGGCGCTAAACTGCGCTTCCTGCGGTCAGTGTGAGGAGGCCTGTCCTCAGCACATACACATAATGGAGGATTTAAGCCGCCTGCAGAAGGAACTGGATTTAGTTGTAAATTCCCTGAAGTAAACACATAAGGAGATAATAGATGAATTTAAGCAGAAAAACAGCACTGGGAGGATTGTTCATTGCTCTGTCGATAATACTTCCTCAGGTTATCCATATAATCGGTGCGGCAGAGCTCGGCAGAATACTGCTTCCGATGCACATTCCGGTGCTGCTTAGCGGCTTTGTCTTAGGGCCGTTTTTCGGGCTGACGGTGGGTGCTGTTTCTCCAATAATAAGCTGTCTGCTTACCAATATGCCGCCCGTCGCAAGGCTCGCCTTCATGGTCATTGAGCTTGCCGGATACGGCTTTATGAGCGGACTGCTGTTCAGAAAGCTCAATTTTCAGAAAGTCCGCTTCGGCACAGCCCTATCCCTTGCGGGCGCAATGATATTCGGCAGGCTTATGTATGCGCTCTCCCTTTTTGTTGCGACCGATTTGCTTAAAATTTCAAAAATAGGCCCTATCGCCGCCTGGGAAGCGGTCACCACAGGAATAATCGGAATTATCATTCAGATTATATTCATCCCGACGATTGTTTTTCTGCTGCGTAAGCTGCAGGTAATTGTCCCTGCTGATACGCAGAAGAAGGACTTCAAAAAGGATGATAATAAGGCCGCAGGTTAATCATAAATGAAAGCAGAGGATAAAAACTTGACTGACTCACTGAAAAAGGCGATAAATAAGCTGCAGGACGGCGAATGCGCTCTGGTCGTCATAAACGGCGAACAGGAGATTTCCTCCGCTCTTACGGGGCTTACACCGCTTATAGACATTGTAAAGAACACGCCCCAAATTCTCCGTGGCGCCTTTGTGGCCGATAAAATCGTCGGCAAGGCGGCGGCCCTCCTGCTCTCCTTTACAGGGGTAAGGGAAGTATATGCGGGGATTTTAAGCGACTGCGCCGTCCCCGTTTTAGAAGGCGCAGGCATAAGCTATTATTATAATAAAAAGGTGCCTTTTATAAAAAACAGGGCAGGCAACGACACCTGCCCTATGGAAAAACGTGTGCAGGACATTGACGACCCGGCTGCCGGGGCAGCCCTGCTGCTGAACTTGGAAATCCCGCACATAAAGGATATGCCCGCATAGTACTTGTTCTAAATCAATACACACATTATAAAGCCCACCGGAAACTCCGGCGGGCTCTTGCATTGTGCCTTGATTAGTGCTTAATTGCCGAGGTTATTAAGGAAGTATTTTGCCTTTGCGAAGAAGTCAATTATAGCCTGGATGGCCTTGAAGACGTAACGGAAAGCAGAGCCGAGATTTGCGGGGTTGTATTTCGCCTCGGTGTCGGAGGGAGAGAAGGTGAAGTCGTCAAGAAGCACACTCGCATTCTCGCCTTCAAAGCAAAGCTCCAGCTTGTAAACGGTTTTCAGGTCGTAGCGGTTGCCCAGAAATCCGTTGTTCCTGCCGAAAAGATAGAGCGTGTCGAGCTCAAGTGTGACCTTATGCCATTCGCCGTCGGGCGCAACTGTAACGCTCATGCCCGCTTCGTTTTCGACTTTCGGCGAGAACCAGAGGTTAGCAGAGGTGTAAATGTTAAAGCTTGAGAGCTTTATCGGCTCGGTGCCGATGTTTTTTATCATGAAGCTGATTGTTTTGAATCTGCTGTAATCAGTGTCCAGGTCATCGAAGGTCTTATAAAGGCCGTCATCATCCAGATAAATCATTGTGGGCAGGGCCGTGAACTTCTCTGCCGTGGCGTCAAGCTTCAGTGAAGCGGTACCCTTGTATGCGCCCTGCTCAGTAAAGGAGACGGCGGCGTTCTTTGCCTGCCATGTGGCGTAGTTACCGGAGAAAACATTGCCGTTGCAGTGCCAGCGGCTCTGGATCTCGCAGTTAGTCCAGTCAAGGCTCTGCAGGTGTGAGGCGTTTGCAAGCCTCTCTGTGGTGAAGGGGGCTACGCCGAAGACAATTTCGCCGTCCTTCGTGCTGAACAGGTTGGCTGTGGTGTTTGTCTCGGAGTAGGCATAGGTTGCGGCTGCGGGGTCGGGAATCTCCGGGTTGTAAATGCGGATGGTGTCAGGTGCGACTATCTCGGCATCCGCTTCAACAAACACGCCGTCATCCCCTGCAATGGTGCAGCCGTAAATCGGGTCGGGGGTCGAATATGTATTGCTCTGCTTTACGGTCAGACCGTCGCCCACATTGTTAAAGCTTACATAGACAGAGCCGTCCGCAATCTCGTATGAACGGACATAGGGGGCGGTGTATGTATCGCTTTCACCGTAAATAAATCCCAAAGCTGCCGTCGCCATCTTTTCGCCCACCGGACCTTTGCAAAGGGGGTGAATGGCGTGTATGTCAGGATGATAGGTCAGCGGAACGTCATAAATCGTAGTCATTGCACGGCTTGCGGGGTCTGCCTTCTGAATCTCTGCAAATTCAAGCTGCATCTGGGGCAGGGCGGTTTTGTTGTCGCCGTAGTCAAAGGAGGCAAGCTGAGTGTGAACAATGGGGAGGCGCTCACCGCTCTCATAGCCGAAAAGACTGCTGTACGAGTCCTGCATAAGCTCGAATGCACGGGTGTAGAAGCCGTATTCCAGACCTATGTTTGATTCGCCCTGATACCATATCATTCCTGCCGGGCGGAAATTGCGCAGGGGGTGGATTTTATTGTTGTAGTTGCAGGTGATGTCCTGGAAGGTGTTTTGCTTTGCTTCCTTCCACTGTGAGGCGGAGTAATATACACCGATTTGCTTTGTATCGTTAAGTACGGCGGTGTTGTTCTCAATAGCCTGACGGGAGAGCCAGGTGTATATGGATGTGCCGCCGAGGGCTGCGGAAATAAGTCCCACGGGCATGCCGATTTCTGCCTGCAGCTTTTCCGCAAAGAAGAAGCCGACGGCGCTGGCACCCTGAGCGGCGTTTTGCGTGCCGTCGCACCAGACCGCCCCGCTTACATCATTCTGCGGATTAAGGGGGATGTTGTTTGCCGAGTCGTTATATTCGGGCTGTCCGGGCACCAGAAGATAGCGCACCCATTGGCTGCCGAGCTGATTGTTCTCAATCAGCGCCTTGCCCTCAAGACTCTGGTTCATGGACATCTGCATATTTGACTGTCCGGAGGCAAGCCACAGCTCACCGAACACCACATTCTGAAGGGTTTTGAAGACTGTGCCGTCAGCTTTGCAGACTATATCGTACTCAGAATAGCCGCCTGCCACGCCGGGCATGGTGACTTCGAAGGTGCCGTCTGCCTCAGCTGTCGAGGAGCCGCTTCTTATAACCTGTCCGTCCTGTATCAGTTCGCAGGTTATTGAAGTACCGGGCGCTGCCGTGCCGGCGAGGATAATGTCTTTATTCTGCTGGAACAGCATCCTGTCGCCGTAAACCCGATAAAGCCTTGCTTCAGGCTCTGAGGCAGCTGCGATTAGAGACAGTCCTGATAAGGTAAGGACGAGTGCCATCAGGACACACTGCACTTTAAATAACTTTCTGTTCATTTTATACCCTCCTTATTACCAGGAAACGGACAGCTGATTTGAGGTGCTGTCCTTCAAGCTGCCGAACAGCTCACGCATTTCCTCTGTTGTGCCGGTGGCGAGGAAGAATGAGTATGAGAAGGGCTCACAGTGCGGCATTGCAAAGAGGCCGAGAGGAGCGATGTAGTTTGTGGGGTTAGCAGTTGCATCCTTTGTGCCGTTATATTCGTAGCGTCCGGCTTTGACGCCGTATGCGGTGGGGGCAAATACGCCGAAGCCCCAGTCGTCGCTATTTACAAAGGCGCTCCAGCTTTCTGCATCGGCAGAGGAGAAGGTCTTATTGATCTGCGGCTGTGCCGGGTCGCCCCAGAAGGCCAGGTCGTCACGGTATGTAAGTGTATCGTTTGTCCAGTCCTGTGTGCCGTCGTAGTATACATAGCGGTTCAGAGCGCTGACGGTGTAGTAGGCGGGGCATTCCTGGTGCTTGACGGGGTGGATGTAGGGCGAGTAGTCCACAAAGCGGTTATCGACCTTTACATAATCGTCAAAGAGGGTAAATGTGTTCTCCATATAGCAATAGGTGAATTCGGCCTTAGCCCAGTCCCTTGCACGGGATTTGATGTACAGGCTGTCATCAGTCTTCTGAATGTCTATGATTTTGCTGCTCTGGTTGTACTGGTTGCCGCCTTGAACAGGGTTATATGACCATGTGACATTGAATGATGTTCCCGGCTCATAGGGCGGGTCACTTGTGCCGTAGTAGGACTGCTGAACAAGTCTGCCCGTGTCATGGCAGTTGATTAAGTTGCTCAGCTCACTGTCACTGTCATTGAAGTCCTCAAGGTAGGCTAAAGCTCCGCCCCAGTTAAGTGAGGCGCCGAGCTTGTATCTGTCATTCTGAATGTATACAAAGTCGCTGTATACCTTTTCTACACTGGTGACAATGCTGTGAAGGGTAAATGAGCCTTCAACTTCGTCAACGGCTTCTATTGTAATTCTGCTTATGTTTTTGCCGCAGCCGTATTTAAGGTAGCCGTCGATGAAGGAGGCATAGACCTTATTTTCGCCCGGCTCCAGGTAAAATTCCTCAAGATAGGGACTGTTTTTGTAGGTGTAGGCTATGGTGCCCCGAAGGTAGCAGTCGGCATCATAGGTGAGGGCGAATTTGTTAAAGGCGGCAGCAGACTGTTTTAAAAAGGTGTAGGTCTGCACGCCCTCGGCGACGCTGCCGGAAACCTCATATCCCTCAAGCTCCACTGTTTTGCCTCCGAACATTGGGTAGCCTCCAATCAGCATCTGAAAGAAAATCGAGATCATCGTAATGAATGCCATTATCTTTTCAATCATAATTCTGCCCACGCCTGTCCGTGCAGAGCATGGGTTCGCACCATCCTTTCTTTTTATATTGCGGCTCTTGCAAATATAATAAAATCTTTATGTTGATGTTAGCATTTATTGTTTAAGTTGGCAAGAAATAAAGCTCGAATACATTAAAAATATTTGCAATTCCGAGCAATGTTCATTAATGACAAAAACAAAGAAAACCATCCCCTTTGAGACGGTTTCCTTTGCGTAGTAACCATTGAAGGTAAAGAGAAAAATCGTTTTAAACCTGGCCTTTGAGTAAATCATTCGGCAGGGGAGCGGGCTTGTTTATCCTTGTCTTCATCTTATAAATTATCTTCTCGTCGTTTGCCTTATGTATGGCCGACATAATCTCAAGCACATGGTTTGCAAGCTCACCGGAAGCCCTGTTGTCCTTACGGCCTTCCATTACGCAGCGGGCCATATCTGCCACACCCAAGCCCCTCGAATTTTCGGCATAGCCATGGGTAAGGGGTATTTCCTTAAAGCCGCTGCCGTCTAAGGTAGAGAGCAGCACGGGGCCGCCGAAGGTATTCGGGTCGGGAACAATCAGAGTACCCTTTGTTCCGTAGATTTCGATTCTCGGCAGAGTCGATTTCCAGACGTCAAAGCTCGTAATAATGCTTGCAACAGCGCCGTTTTCAAAGCGCAGAAGTCCCGCAACCGTGGTCGGCACCTCAACGTCGATGATTTTACCGTACTTCGGCTGGCTTGTAATTATCCTTTGCTCAAAGGGCTTGCTTGTAAGTCCCGTAACCTCTGTGACGGAGCCCATCAGAAATGCAAGAGCCGTCAGATAATAGGGACCCATATCGAACATCGGGCCGCCGCCGTACTGGTAATAGAACTCCGGGGACGGATGCCAGCCTTCGTGTCCGTGGCACAGCATAAAGGCGGTAGCGCCTATGGGCTCGCCTATAAAGTCGTTGTCAATCAGCTTGCGGCAGGTCTGAATGCCGGCGCCCATAAAGGTATCGGGAGCGCCGCCGAGCAACAGCCCCTTCTCCTTTGCAAGCGCCGTAAGCTCGCAGCCCTGCTCAAAGGTCAGGGACAGGGGCTTTTCCACATGTACATTCTTGCCGCTCTCAAGGGCCTGCTTGCACAAAGAATAGTGTGCATCGGGAGCGGTAATGTTGAGTATTATCTGAATATCCGGGCAATTCATCATTTCTTCATTGCTCATTACGGGGATATTCCACTTTTCGCTTGCCGCCTGAGCTCTTTCAGGCCTTATGTCTGCACAGGCGAATACATTGGTGTTCTGGAACAGATTAATGAGGTTACTGAAATATATGCCGCTAATATTGCCGCAGCCTATAACTCCTACGTTTACCATATACTCTCCCCCTTATTTCGAGGCCCAGACAAAACCGTTTTCCATCAGTTTTAAGACCTCGTAGACTTCATATACATCAATCGTATGGCCGAGTGTCGAATAGAATATCTTGCCCTTGCCCCAGCGCTTTGTAAAGACAACGGGCACATCAACCTCGCCGTTAGCGGCGTGAGGGCCGTCATAGGTCGGGAAGCGGGTCGTGGCAAGCACGTTTACCGCAGGGTCTATGTGTATGTAATACTGCTCGGAGGTGACTTCAAAATCGTCTATGCCCTCAACAATCGGCGAGGAGCTGGTTTTAATGATGTTGACCTTGTAAGGGATAATGCCGCCCGGGTGAGATACCCACTGTGCGCCGGTCAGGAACTGCCAGTTTGTGTTCATGCGGAAGGCGTCGCACATTCCGCCGTGACAGCCGGCGAGTCCTACGCCGCTTTCCACAGCGTCCATAACGTTTTTCACGTATTCGTCCTTGATTTCACCCATGGTCCAAAGGGGAATAATCAGGTTCAGGTCCTTGAGCTTTTCCTTATCCGCAAAGCTGTCAAGCGTGGTTGACACCTCCACATCGAAGTCAAGTTTCTTCAGTACGTTCGCAAAAATCTCGGAAGTTTCTTTCGGCTGATGGCCTTCCCAGCCGCCCCAGACTATAAGCGCCTTTTTTTTCATGAATTACCCCTCCCTTTCTGGATATTTTATATGATTACCTCTTGCCGAAACAAGTAGAATATTATAAAATTATAGACATAATTTAAGACGGGCTTGAAAAGATTTCAGACGGGCGTGATGAGATGATTTTGTACGAGAGCTTTCACTTCGGAGAGAAACGGTTTTTGGGTATTCACGAGAGCCGGAGGACGGAGTATAATATCCCCCATTTCCACCGCAACTTCGAGCTGCTTTACATATACGACGGGGATGTCACTGTTTTTATCGATTATCAGACCGTAAACATTAAAACAGGGGAGTTTGTGCTCATTTTCCCGAATCAGGTGCACTGGTTCACCGATAATGTAACTTCCAGATCAAAGCTTGTTATTTTCTCGCCAGACTATGTATCCGATTTTTACAATACCTGCAAAAACAAGCGTCCCGCAAAGGTGGTCACAACCCTTGACGAAAGCACAAGACAGCAGCTTGTAAATCACCTGACAAAAGAGAGCGACATATTTCTGATTAAATCGATTCTGTATGCGGTCTGCTCCTGCGTGTACAGAAACACGAGCCTTTACGAGCTTACCGACAAAGTTGACGAAAATTTAAGGTACAGGCTGATTTGCTTTATCGAGGAAAATTATGATAAGCAATGCACCCTCGGCACCGTGTCAAAGGCACTCGGTTACAGCTATGAGTATCTGTCGTGGTATTTCACGGAGAAGCTCGGCGTCTCCTTTGTCAAGCTCCTGAATTCCTACCGCCTTTCAAAGGCCGTCCACATGCTGAAGGAAAGCAACCTCACGGTGGCGGAAATCGCCTTCGGCTGCGGCTTTGACACTATCCGCAGCTTTAACCGCAATTTCAAATCCCGATATAACCTAACCCCCACTCAGTATAGAAAAGCTTTATGAAAGCTTTATGAATGTATCATACTACGTATAAAATGCAGAATCCTGCCGAAATATCGACAGGATTTTTTTGTTTTTTTAAGCGGCAAGCAGCCGGATTTATGCAGCTCATTTTAAGTTTTTGTCGCTGAGGCTTTATTTAAGCCGATGTGCCGACACCTTGACACACAAGGTTTTTCAGGGTTAAATGCATCAGCAAATTATCATGCTGAAGGGCTTGCGGCAAAAAATCGGAATTGCCGTATCAGAGTGGCGGTGCAAAAAGTAGGCAAAAGTTATTTTTTTATCAATTTCTCGTCATTTTGTAAAACCATTGTCCATTTCAGTTAAATATTTCGGCATTGTGACGAAATTTATAGTTTTTTAACATTTTCTTTGAATTCGATTAAAAAAGTGCTATGCTTAAGCTGGAAAAAATATATAGAATCGTGGGTGAAACAATGCAAAATCTATCTAGACTTGCCAAAAAGACATTGTCGGTATTTCTGGCGACAGTCTTAGTTTTGTCTTGCTTCTCTTCTGCTTTGGGGGTTGTTGCCTCGGCAGCCGACGAAATCGGCGAGCCGTGGGACGGCACAACCGCCACACAGCCGGCGCAGGCTGAAGACGGTTACTATCTGATTAGTAACGGTGCGGAACTAGCGTGGCTCAGAAATCAGGTAGTAAACAATGTCGACCGCTCCATTAACGGCAGACTGACGGCCAACATTAACCTTGACAATAAGGTATGGGAGCCGATCGGAAACAACAGCAGGCAATATGCCGGAACCTTTGACGGTCAGGGCTATACGATTTCCAACCTGACGGTTACTTCGACATCGGTCGACAGAGGCTTGTTCGGTAAAATCACAACCTCTGCCGTTATTAAAAACATCAACATAAACGATGTCACGATAACCACAGTCCGTGACTACGCAGGCGGCGTTGTGGGCGTTGCGGTCGGCGGCACCATAAGCAACTGCCATGTCAAGGGCATCAACATAGCCACCACAAAAGCCTATGTGGGCGGCATAGTCGGTTATGTCAGCGGCGCTACGGTTATTTCCGGCTGTACGGTAACAGGCACCTCGTCGATGAAGACCCTAAGCGGCTCCGCTTATATCGGCGGTATTCTCGGTGAAATTCGGGCCAACAATGTGGTAATCAGCGACTGCGTTGTTGATAACCTCAACATCTCCGGTACCTCGTCAGATACAAGAATCGCCGGAGCAGTCGGAAATGCAGCTTACAGGTTCAGCATGTATGACTGCCTTGTCAAAAACGTAAACGTCACCGGCGTGAAAAAGGTCGGCGGACTTGCCTTTGTCATCAGGACAGGCTCGGTAATCGAGCGCTGCGGCGTTATCGATTCAACGTTAACCGCCACCCAGACAAGCGCATCTACCGATACTGAAATCGGCGGTCTTATAGCAGTCGTAACAGACTCAACTATCAACACGGTTCAATACTGCTATGTTTATAATACGACCGTAAGTACATACGGCAGGGTATCCGGCGGCTTCATCGGCAAGGTCGAAACCGCAAGGCATATTCTTTCCGAAAACTACTGTGCGGCAGAGCTTATTCTTAAAGCCTCACCCACAAGAGCC
>JAAYOZ010000009.1 GCA_012520115.1 Clostridiales bacterium
CATTGTGAAATAGCTGACGCTTTGAAATATGCTGAGCACATTAAGGGATAATTTTATTTCACTTGCGCAGCACAATTGATAATCAAAAAATTATTCATATTGTGCAAAAATTTCATTATAATAAGAAATAGAGCCGCTTAAGGTTATCCTCAAGCGGCTCTCCCTTTTTCAGGGCTTTTTGTTATTCTATTTTTGATAGCCTGATTCCGAGGTTTAGGAGTTCCCGACGCAGAAGTCTGTAATCGAGCTCTCTGGGGAGGACATTGTGCTTGGCTGAGAGGGCTGCGGCAATGCCCGCTGCGTGACCCGTCGCCATGCAGATATACATTACCCTGTATGAGCCGTGGGCCTCGTGGGTGCCGGAAATGCAGCGCCCTGATGTCAGCAGACCCTCGACCTTTAATGGCACAAGGCAGCGGTAGGGTATGTCATAGGGCTTAACCCTGCGGTCGTCCGCCTGCTCCGCTCCTGCGGGATTGTGTATGTCTAAAATAAAATCGGCTTCGCTTACAACTGCGTCCTTAAACTTTCTGCCCGTGAGCAAATCCTCGGCGGTGAGCATATACTCGCCCATGACTCTGCGGGTCTCCCGCACGCCTAAGGTTTCAGAGCTGCCCGTCACATAGCAGTTCTCAAAGCCCGCCACATTGTTTCTGAGAAAGTCACGGATGATATTTGTCTGCTCCCTGAGGCTTGACTCTGCTCTTGCCAAATCATCAGTGTCAAGGCCGTTTATGTAGTTCTCCTGACTGGCGTTTACCATGCACTCGTTCGGGCGGTTTGTCCTGTAAAGACGGACAAAGGATGCGTTTTTCGGCAATAGCCCCTTCCTTGCGGCCTCTCTGCACTTTTCTCTGAAGCCGCTGTCCGCAAGTCTCACATAGTATGTATTGTGCTGTGGAGAAATGGCCTTGCTGTCGTCAATGCCTGCGAGGGTGAACATTATGGTGACCGGCTGGACAAGGCCGTCGCCCTCACGACCGAAGCGTGTTTCGGCCCCTGCCAGATAAGAAACGGTTCCGTCGCCCGTTGCGTCTATAAAAACCTTACCGCCTATTTCTTCAAGGCCGTTTTTGGTGCCGACTATAAGCCCCGTCAGCCTTTCCCCGTCCTTGACCGCTTCAACCACGGGGGTCTGAAGCATAAGGCTGATGTTCGATTTGTTTACAAGGTCTGTCAGGACGGTCTTTGCATGCTCGAAGTCGTGGGCGACAGCGCCGTATGGCTCTTTTATCTGTAACAGCTGCTTAAATTCATCGACGATAGTTCCTTTACTTACATTGCCCATTAAGGGGCCGACGCAGCCGATTGTCAGACTGCCGCCAACTATGCCGTACCTTTCTACAAGGGCGGTGTTAAGCCCCATTCTCGCACTGCTTACTGCCGCAGAGATGCCCGCGGGGCCCGCTCCCACAACGACCACATCAAATTCCTGTTTTTTTCTGATATCCAGGTTGTACTGCATTTGATTATTTCCTGCTCTCATAAATGTCGCACATCATCTTTGCGACCTTGTATACATCTCCGCAGCCGAGGGTGATTATCAGATCGCCCTCTTTTGCGTTGTCGGTGACATACTTTGCGACCTCCTCGAAGGTCTTAAACCAAACGCTGCCCTCGATTTTTTCCGCAAGGTGGGAGGTCTCTATGCCGTAGGTATTTATCTCCCTTGAGCCCATGATTTCGGTCATGACTACCCTGTCGGCGATTTTGAGCACTGAAGCGAAATCGTCGAGCAGCATATAGGTTCTGGAGTAGGTAAAGGGCTGGAATACTGCCCATACATTCTTATATTCCATGGCTTTAGCGGCTTCGAGTGTGACCTTCAGCTCTGCCGGGTGGTGGGCATAGTCGTCGGCTATGGTGATGCCGTTGTAGCGTCCTAAAATCTCAAAGCGTCTGCCCGCTCCCATGAAGCTCTCAAGGTGTTTAATGCTCTCCCCCACGCTTACGCCCGCATAATCGCAGACGGCTATTGCCGCAAGGGCGTTCAACACATTGTGATAGCCGGGGACGGACAGCTTGACACGGCCCTTGTTTTCGCCTTTGCAAATAATATCAAATTCATACCTTGCATTTGATACCTTATTTATATTTTCGGCATACCATATATTTGAGGGGTTAATTCCAAAGCTTATCATTTCGGGCTTGTTAATTCCCTCTATAACCTCAAGTGTATTCTTGTCGTCACCATTGTAGACGACGCACCTTGAGGCAAGATTTGCAAAGCTTCTGAAGGCGGCCTTCAGGTTATCCATTGTTTTAAAGAAGTCCAGATGGTCCTCATCAACATTGAGGATGACCGAGCAGGCCGGGGACAGGTGCAAAAAGGTGTTTGCGAACTCGCAGGCCTCGCCCACAAAGATTTCGCTTTCGCCTATTCTGCCGTAGGAATCGATAAGCGGGAGCTTGCCGCCTATAACCGCCGAAGGGTCCTTGCCCGCAAGGTAGAGGATGTGGACTATCATGGAGGTGACGGTGGTTTTGCCGTGGGTGCCGGAGACGGCGATGCAGTTTTCAAAATGACGGGAGACGGCGCCGAAAAGCTCCGCGCGGGAAAACACAGGGATACCCCGCCTGTTTGCCTCTTCGATTTCAGGGTTGCCGGGCAGCAGAGCGGCGGTCTGCACCAGCATATCTGCATCGCCTATATTTTCAGCCGCATGGCCGAGGAATACGGGAATACCGAGCTTTCTTACCCGCTTTAAAATATCGCTTTCGTTATTGTCGGAGCCGGAAAGCTTATATCCCTTTGCGTGCAGGATTTCGGCCAGGGGGAACATTCCAGCACCGCCGATTCCGACCATGTGTATCCGTCTGGAGGTAGAAAGCAGGTTATCTATATCGTTCAAAAAACAACACTCCTTAGAGTCTGCGTTATGTATTTAACGCTGCGCACAATAAATATTATACGCTAAAATCTTCCTTTTTAACAGAGAAAAATACATTTAAAATTGCAATATTATCTTTTCACACTTACTTCGGACTAATCATAGAATGCAATCAGGAGGACTGCATATGAAAATCAATAAAAACATACTCGTACTCGGCGGCGACAGCCGTCAGATATATATGTCGCAATACTTAGAGGAATACGGGGCAAAGGTTACGCTTTTCGGCTTTGAAAATCTGATGTCGGAAAAGCCTTTTCCGACATTGCCGAACGTTAACCTTGCAACCGGCAGTTTAAAAGAGGAAATGTGCAGGGCGGATATTGTGGTCCTGCCCTTGCCCGTTACAAGAGACGGCATAAAGCTAAACTGCGCTTTTTCCAAGGATGAGCCGAACCTTTCGGATATTGTAAAACTCTTAAACAAAAATCACATTGTTTTTGCGGGACTGTTAAAAGACGAACTTTATCAGAAGATTGCAAAAAAAGCGTCGCAGGTAACAGACTATTTCCTGCGTGAGGATCTGTCCGTTCTGAACGCCATTCCGACGGCTGAGGGTGTAGTGGGCATTATCATCGACAAGCTGCCCATCACCATTCACGGCAGCGAATGCTGCGTTACGGGCTTTGGCAGAACGGGAAAAGCCGTGGGCAGAAGCCTGAAGGCCTTAAACGCAAAGGTTACGGTAAGTGCCCGAAGCACCGACGCACTTGCCAACGCCGTAAGCGAGGGTCACGAAACCTGCAAGCTAAGTGACCTCTCACTGATTGCGGGCAAATTCGATGTCCTTATAAACACTATTCCCTCTCTTGTTATAGACAGACGCATACTTGAAAAGCTCAAGCCCGAATGTCTTATCATAGAGATTGCCTCTGCGCCCTTCGGAGTGGATTTCACCGAAGCGGACAGACTGGGCATTAATGTTATTAAGGCGGGCTCGCTGCCCGGAAAAATAGCACCGAAAACGGCAGGAAAGATAATAAGCGATACCCTTATAAACATTCTCAGGGAGGGTGAAAAATGAGTAAAATCAAAGCGGGGGTAGCTATGTGCGGCTCCTTCTGCACCTTTAAGGAAGTCTTCCCGGTAATTAAGGATTTGAAATCTAAGGACTTTGACATAGTGCCGATTATGAGCCATAACGCATATTCGACGGATACGAGATTCGGCTCTGCCGAAGAGATGAGGCAGAGATTTGAGGAGATAAGCGGAAAGGAAATCATACACACCATTACCGAAGCGGAGCCGATAGGCCCGAAAAAGCTGCTTGACATACTGATAATCATACCCTGCACGGGCAACACCCTTGCAAAGCTTGTGACGGGCATTGCGGATACGGCCGTGACACTGGCCGCAAAATCACACCTTCGCAATCAGCGCCCCGTGTTAATCGGAATCTCAACGAATGATGCGCTGGCGGGCGCCGCAAAAAACATAGGACTGCTGCAAAACTACAAGAATGTCTATTTCATACCCTATAATCAGGATGACAGCGTGAATAAACCCACATCCATTGTCGCCGATTTCAGTAAAACATACGAGGCCGCAATTGCGGCTTTAGCCGGAAAACAAATTCAACCCATATTGACTTCTTAAATTTAAAAGCGGGGGCATTGACCCCCGTTTTTGTAAGCAAATCGAAAGCCCCTATTTAATAAGGGGCTTTTATCTACTGTACTTCCGATTCGTCGAAGACGCCCTTTGAGACGGGCTTTGTGAGGAAGGCATTCCAGCCGACTTTTTTGCATTTCTTAAAGCATTCCTCTGCGTCGGCTGATTCTGAGAACACGCCGAAAACCGCACTGCCGCTGCCGGTCATTGCAGTATAAAGGCAGTTGTGGGAGCGCATAAGGCTCTTAATCTCTATTCTGTCCCGAGCGTCTATGGCCTGCTCGAACACATTGGAGGACAGCGAGAAGAACTCCCTAATATCCCCCTCCATCACGGCTCTGAGCGCCTGCTCCTTTAATGGGTGGCGAATCCAGTCCTTTGCATCATAAGCGTCATAGGCCTCCTTTGTGGAAACGCCCGCCTTCGGCTTGACTATGACGAGGTGGTATTCGGGCAGGGCAGGCAATGGTGAGAGGACTATGCCTGTGTCCTGTGCGAGCATGAGGCCGCCGAAGATGCAGAAGGGTACGTCTGCTCCGACCTTTGCGCCGATTCTGACAAGGGCTTCATAATTAAGATGAGTTCCGTAAAGCTCGTTTAGTGCGACTATGA
>JAAYOZ010000010.1 GCA_012520115.1 Clostridiales bacterium
CAATAGTCCAGTTAAGCATATCCTCTGAATGGGCAAGGGACAGCACATTTCGCCGTGGAATGCGGTTGCCGCAGGCATAGTAGCCCTTACCCGGCACTCTCATAATCTCAAATTTAGTATGTGCGAAGGGGAAATCTACAAATGAAACGAACTCGGGGGCATTGTCGGGGTTAACGGTATCGACCCTTAGCATCAGTGCCTTTTCGGGGGCGTATCTGAGGAAGTTCACAACCGTTGAGTCGGGCATTTCGACGATATTGCCCTCAATGGCAGCTGGGCGGATATCTTTAATTGCGCCCTCCCAGTTAAGGTCAAATATAGTCGGGTCAGAAACAGTCCAGTTTTCAGCCCTTAGCAAGTCCGCATCCTCGTCCACGGAGACAACCACATTTGCGTATCTCTTTTTGTGCCAGCAGCCGTATTCCACGGCGGAATACAGCCTGCCTCTGATGCTCACGACAGGCACGGGGGCCTTATGAAAGCCGTCCTCCTCCACGCTTGAGGAGCCTCTTGCAATTACAGTCGGGACTGTCCATGTTACGCCCAAATCGTCCGAGCGGCCTATGAGCAAATCACCGTACTCTGTCGAGGTCGCAAGCATATAAAGAGCGCCCTTGTGCAAAAACAGACGGCCCCAGAAGCAGGGGAAAAGCTCGGAAATATTGCTCCATGTCTGACCGTTGTCGTCAGAGCGGAAAATAAGGCTGAGATTCTGCGGTCTTCTGCCCCTGAATACATCGCAGGAAGCAATCAGGATGTTCTCGTCAACACGAACAATAGACGAACTGCAGAGATACTGTCCCGAAAGCTCGTATGCCGGGTCTTCAGGGTGAAGGTAGTTTATAACATTTCCCGGTACATAGCCAGTTTCAACAAGGCGCACGGCGCTTTCCCTGCCGAGCTTGTCCCGAACAAAAAGCTCATATTCGCAGTTTTCTTTTAAATCGGAAAGTGTAAATCTTTTGCCTGAAATCTCTTTCTTTGTAAACTCGATTGTGTCCCGTTCCCTGAAGAACACAAGTGCATTATCCTCGCCGCAGTCACAGTACCATTCGGCGGTCAGTCCCGTCTCAGAGGGCGCAAGCAGGGAGATATACGGGCAGCCCTTTTTGCGTATATCAGCATAGGGTATATAAGGGTGAAAGTCCCAGCGGG
Source organism: Clostridiales bacterium (assembly GCA_012520115.1). Taxonomy (GTDB): domain Bacteria; phylum Bacillota; class Clostridia; order Oscillospirales; family Acutalibacteraceae; genus DTU053. The sequence goes on from JAAYOZ010000010.1 coordinate 1,156, forward strand.
TATAGCCTTTCATAATTAACTCCTCGAAATTCTGTAAATTTAATAACCGTCAGTGAAGAAGGTATTCCTTTTCGGGAAGGCTCTGAGGAAATCCTCGTTTTCGTTGATAACCTTAATGTGAGAGTCATAAGACAATGCTTCAAAGCCGCCGCTGATGCCGCCGATGATATAGCGTGAAATGGCGATTGAATCAAGCACAACATCGGCATTCCCGCTGTCAGTGCGGCTGACCTTCACTTCCCCGCCGCCGTATGTAACGCTGTATACGCCCTTAGTGACATCGTCGGTGCTTTCAAAGACGAAGCTGCCGGGGGCTGAAGGATAGATATTAAGCTCAAGAACCTTCATCAGATTGAAAACCCTTACGGCACCGTTGTTCGATATTTTTCTCACTACCAAGGTCGGGTTAATCATATTGAGATAAATCGGAGTATTGACGGGAACATTCATAAAGGCAATGGTCTTATAATTGCCGTCGAAGGTCCTTAAAAAGCCGAGTATGCCGAGCATGGCTTCCTTATCAAGAAAGCCTATTTCGTTGACGATAACCTTGCTCTCTGACCTGTTGAATTCGCAGTTTACATAGGCCTTGAACTCGCCCTTGTCATTCTTCCAGAGGTATGTAAACTTCAAATCCTTGCGGTAGTCCGTATTAAAGTATTTGTCGCTGTTGCGGAAAAAGGCAAGGCTGTATTTCTTTGCGATTCTGTTATATAAGTCATACAGAATTTCGCTCTGCGAGCCGTCATAAAGCACGGCGCCCATGCATCGGGGTATTGATTCTAGGCATCTGAAATCCGCTTCCATGTACATTTTATCTGAAATAGCGTAATAGCCGAACTTCTGATAATACTCCTCCGAGAAGGGATAGAGAATCGAAATATCCCAGCCCTGCTTAGGAGCATCCTCAAAGAGGTAATTGAACATAGCCCTGACCGAGCCGCCACGCCTGTATTCGGGCTTTGTGGCAACTCCGCCGACTGCGGCGCAGCTCAAAATGCCGTTGCCGAAATGGTTCTTGAAATCATAGACCTCCAAATCGGCCATCAATACACCTTCATCATTAAAGGCGCCTAACATGTATTCAGTTTAGAGCTTTTCGACCTCTGCCGGATCGAAGGTATAAATAAATGCTGAGGAGGCGACACCTTCCTGAGCGAGTGCGTCACTGTCAGTTAAACGTCTAACGTACATATCAACGCTCCAATCATCGTTTATTTTTTTCCATTATAGAAAAGTAAAATGGAAAAATAAACAATGAATATATAGGTGTTTATTTTAAGAAAATCACCACGACAATAGGCTCAAGAGCCTTAATCGGGGTGAGCTTTATGTTATATTCGCTTTTTCCAATGAATGGATTCAGTCAATGGGCAGCGGAACCAGAACACCTAAATCAAATCTGAAGAAGTTTATTACCGAGCGGAAGAAGTCCTTTAAGTAATTGAAGAGATTGGTAACAACCTCCTGGAATTCATTTATATACTCAATCATACCGTTGTTTGGGGATAAGTCGCCCTGTTCGGATTCAACCGCAAATGCAGTTAAGCCTAATACTGAAAATGCAAGAACTACTGTCAGGATGACCGATGTCAGTTTATAAAACTTTTTCACTATTACCACTCCTTAATGTATTTTTCTTCCAGAACTATACTTATTTTATTATGCTATTGCCTTATTGTCAATTCTTTATATATTTATAAACAAATTATAAGATTAGCCTTTTGAATAAACACTTAAATAACATACAAAGAAAAAAGCGGCTCTTTTCAGAACCGCTTCATTAGTGTTAATTAGACTGATTATGCCTCAACTTCGATAACAACGCCTGAACCGACTGTACGGCCGCCTTCACGGATAGCGAAGCGGAGACCTTCCTCGATAGCGATAGGAGTAATGAGCTCAACCTCGATAACTACGTTATCGCCGGGCATGCACATTTCAACGCCGTCGGGAAGCTTAATTACGCCGGTAACGTCAGTTGTTCTGAAATAGAACTGAGGACGATAGTTTGAGAAGAAGGGCTTATGACGGCCGCCCTCTTCCTTAGTAAGGACGTAAACCTGACCCTTGAACTTGGTGTGAGGATTGATTGAGCCGGGCTTTGCAAGAACCTGTCCACGCTCGATCTCTGTTCTCTGAACACCACGAAGGAGAGCACCGATGTTGTCGCCGGCCTCTGCATAGTCGAGGATTTTACGGAACATTTCGATACCTGTGCAGACAACCTTTCTTCTCTCATCGGTAAGACCAACGATTTCAACCTCTTCACCGGTCTTAAGCTGTCCACGCTCAACTCTACCGGTAGCAACTGTACCACGGCCGGTAATTGTGAAAACGTCTTCAACAGGCATAAGGAACGGAAGGTCAGCCTTACGGTCAGGAGTCGGGATATAGTTGTCAACAGCGTCCATGAGCTCAAGAATGCACTTAAACTCGGGAGCGTTAATGTCGCCGCCGTCATACTCAAGAGCCTCAAGAGCAGAACCTCTGATGATAGGAGTATCATCGCCGGGGAACTCATAAGCGTCAAGAGTCTCACGGATTTCCATCTCAACAAGGTCAAGGAGCTCGGGATCATCAACCTGGTCAACTTTGTTCATGAAAACTACGATATAGGGAACGCCAACCTGGCGAGCAAGGAGAAGGTGCTCCTTGGTCTGAGCCATGGGACCGTCGGTAGCAGAGATAACGAGGATAGCGCCGTCCATCTGAGCAGCACCGGTGATCATGTTCTTAATATAGTCAGCGTGGCCGGGGCAGTCAACGTGTGCATAGTGACGAGTCTCGGTCTGATACTCAACGTGAGAGGTGTTGATTGTAATACCACGCTCTCTCTCTTCGGGAGCCTTATCGATGTTTGCATAGTCAACAAAATGAGAAGTACCCTTGAGAGCAAGTGTCTTGGTAATAGCAGCTGTCAATGTTGTCTTACCGTGGTCAACGTGACCGATGGTGCCAATGTTAACATGGGGTTTGGTTCTGTCAAATTTAGCTTTTGCCATTTTGTATTTCCTCCTTAGTGAAAGTCGTTAATTACTATTCGCTATTCTATCAATAACTATCATTAATTTCAAGTCTTTTGTTACTTGAATTTGGTTTAATTAGGAATTCTTGAACCTTTCACCGATTATATTATCGGCAATAGATTTAGGCACTTGCGTATAGTGACTGGGCTCCATTACATACTGGCCTCTGCCCTGAGTCTTTGAGCGAAGGTCGGTCGCATAACCGAACATGGATGAAAGCGGGATGAAAGCATTTACCTGTGTAGCACCGATTCTTGTCTCCATTTCACGCATTTCACCACGGCGGCCATTGATGTCACCGATAACGTCGCCGATATACTCATCGGGAACGGTAACTGCTATCTTCATGATGGGCTCCATCAGAACGGGAGCTGCCTTCTTCATAGCCTCCTTGAATGCCGTTGAACCGGCAATCTTAAAGGCCATTTCAGAGGAGTCGACCTCATGATAAGAACCGTCGAACAGTGTTACCTTAACATCAACGACATTGAAGCCTGCAAGTACGCCCGTCAGCATTGCGCCCTTAACGCCTGCTTCAACGGCAGGTATAAACTCCTTCGGGATAACGCCGCCGACAACAGCGTTGACAAATTCAAAGCCCTTGCCCGGATTCGGCTCTATCTTAATCTTAACATGGCCGTACTGACCATGACCGCCGGACTGTCTTGCGTACTTGGTATCGACTGTGGCTTCCTTGGTGATTGTCTCTCTGTAGGCAACCTGAGGTCTGCCCACGTTTGCCTCGACCTTAAATTCACGAAGCATACGGTCGACGATAATCTCAAGGTGCAGCTCGCCCATACCGGCGATGATTGTCTGGCCTGTTTCCTGATCGGTGTAGAACTTGAATGTCGGGTCCTCTTCGGAGAGCTTCTGCAGAGCTATGCCCATCTTCTCCTGTCCGGCCTTTGTTTTCGGCTCGATTGCAACACGGATAACGGGCTCCGGAAACTCCATGGATTCAAGGATAATCGGGTGATTCGCATCACAGAGAGTGTCGCCGGTTGTTGTAAACTTTACTCCGACAACAGCGGCTATGTCACCTGCGTAGCAGGTTTCGATGTCCTGTCTGTGGTTGGAGTGCATCTGCAGTATTCTGCCCATTCTTTCGTTCTTACCCTTGGTTGAGTTAAATACAGTCTCGCCTGCATTTACCGAACCGGAGTAAACACGGAAGAAGCAGAGCTTTCCTACATAGGGGTCGGTTGCGATTTTGAATGCAAGAGCTGCGAAGGGCTCCTTGTCGGAGGAGTGTCTTACCTCTTCCTTATCGGTATCGGGATTGATACCCTTAATGGACTCAACATCTGTGGGAGCCGGCATATAAGCGACAATGGCGTCAAGCAGCTTCTGAACACCCTTATTCTTGTATGATGTACCGCAAACCACGGGAACCATGTCGTTATTAATGGTAGCCTTTCTGATGCAGGCCTTGATTTCCTCAACAGTCAGCTCTTCTCCTGCAAAATACTTTTCAAGAAGAGCGTCGTCCTGCTCGGCAACCTGCTCGATAAGCTGGAGTCTGTAAGTCTCTGCAAGCTCCTTTAAGTCTTCGGGGATTTCCTCAACCTGGCTTTTAAGCCCCATATCGTCATAATAAACAAGTGCATTCATTTCAACGAGGTCTATTACGCCCTTAAAGCTGCTTTCAGAACCGATGGGAAGCTGAATAGGAACAGCATTGCACTTTAACCTATCCTTCATCATCTGGACTACGTTGAAGAAGTCGGCGCCGAGGATATCCATTTTATTGATATAGGCCATTCTCGGAACCTTGTATTTGTCCGCCTGACGCCATACGGTTTCAGACTGAGGCTCTACTCCGCCCTTAGCACACAAGACCGTAACAGAACCGTCAAGGACACGAAGGGACCGCTCGACCTCAACAGTGAAGTCAACGTGACCGGGAGTGTCTATGATATTGATTCTGTGACCATTCCAAAAGCAAGTGGTAGCGGCAGAAGTAATGGTAATACCCCTCTCCTGCTCCTGCTCCATCCAGTCCATAGTTGCGGAACCATCATGGGTTTCACCCATTTTATGGTTCACGCCGGTATAGAAAAGAATTCTTTCGGTAGTGGTCGTTTTTCCGGCATCTATATGTGCCATTATTCCAATGTTTCGTGTTAATTCCAGCGGAACCTGCCTTGGCATAAAAACCTCCAATAAATTTTAGATAACGCGTAATTACCAGCGGAAGTGTGAGAAAGCCTTGTTAGCTTCGGCCATCTTATGAGTATCTTCACGCTTCTTGTAAGCTGCGCCTGTTGAGTTCACGGCATCCATGATTTCGTGAGCAAGTCTTTCCTTCATGGTGCGCTCGGAACGCTGGCGAGCATAGAGTGTAATCCACCTGAGACCTAATGTCTGACGCCTTTCGGGGCGTACATCCACAGGAACCTGATAGGTAGCGCCGCCGACACGACGGGCCTTAACCTCAAGCAGGGGCATTACGTTTTCCATTGCGGCTTCAAAAACCTCAAGAGGTTCTTTGCCGGTCTTCTCTCGGATAATATCAAAGGCGCCGTAAACTATTTTCTGTGCAACGCCCTTTTTGCCATCATACATGATATTGTTGATGAGCCTTGTTACGAGTTTTGAATTGTAAAGCGGATCTGGCAAAACATCTCGTTTTGCTATTTTGCCTCTTCTTGGCACTTCGCTTCCCTCCTTCATATTAATGATATCACAGGTACTCGAGTGACATGCTTCCCGTCGGCGCCAATGCAGTTCAACTTTACTTATCCTTAACGGATTACAGTATATTATTAACAAGCATTGGTGAATTAAATTCAGCCTGCAAGAAGAATTGTCTTTTTGAGTTTAGGCTTATTTCTTAGCCTTTGCCTTTTTTGCGCCGTACTTGGAACGACCCTGCATTCTGCCGCTAACACCCTGGGTATCATATGTGCCGCGGATGATGTGGTAACGAACACCGGGAAGGTCCTTAACACGGCCGCCCCTGATAAGCACTACGCTGTGCTCCTGAAGATTGTGACCAACGCCCGGAATATAAGCCGTAACTTCGATTCCGTTCGACAGCCTTACTCTTGCAATCTTTCTGAGAGCCGAGTTGGGCTTCCTGGGGGTATCGGTCTTAACTACCGTGCAGACGCCTCTCTTCTGGGGAGAGTTGTGGTCATTGATGATGTTCCTCTGGGAGTTAAGATTTTTACCGAGTGCCGGGGACTTTGACTTCTTCTCAACGGATTGTCTGCCGTTGCGAACGAGCTGGTTAAAGGTTGGCAAGCCTTACACCTCCTTGTTTAATAAAATATATTTCAAGGCAAAGCCTTAAAATCGAAACCAATTATAAGAATAATAGACAAATTTAGGATTCGCATTCATTTTTTGTAAAATTATTTTCTCACAATGATAAATCTTATCATAACAAGACAAATGATGTCAACAAAATTGTTCAGAATCCGCACTTTAGCCAAAATGCCTTGTCTTCAAAGCGAAAAAACAATAAAAGTAGCTATATAAAATTCCCCAAAAACTCTTAAAATAAACAAAACCGGGGTTTAAATTTTAAAAGCTAAACATTATTTTTCACAATAGCAGCGAGAAGCCACTGCGCTTCTCGCTGCATAACAATACAGAGTAATTTAACGAAGGTCTGCTAAATCTGCAAGGCTTGTGAGCTTAATGGGCTCTGCCGCAGCTTCGTCAGAGGGTTCTTCAGTCTCTTCTTCTACTGCCTTCTTAGCCTGCGGAATGACAGAAACTTCGCTGTAGCACTTCATGCCTGTGCCAGAGGGAAGGAGCTTGCCTATGATTACATTCTCTTTTAAGCCGAGCAGCGGGTCTGTCTTGCCCTTGATAGCCGCATCGGTAAGGACTCTTGTGGTCTCCTGGAACGAAGCGGCGGAGAGGAATGAATCTGTTGCAAGCGAAGCTTTTGTGATACCGAGCAGTACGGGCTGGCCGACAGCCTTCTGAAGCTCCTGACCGATTTCGGCGGCTCTTCTTTCGACTGCCTCGTTAGCCTCGATGAACTCTCTGCGCTCGACGGTTGAGCCGGGAAGCAGGTCTGTTGAACCCGGGTCGAGAACCTTAATCTTCTTCATCATCTGACGGACGATGACCTCAATGTGCTTGTCGTTAATCTCAACGCCCTGAAGTCTGTAAACGCTCTGAACCTCACGGATGAGGTAGTTATGAACTGCCTGAACGCCGAGTACCTCAAGGATGTCATGGGGATTGACGGAGCCTTCAGTAATGAGGTCGCCCTTCCTTATATACTGACCCTCTTCAACGCACTTTCTGTAGCCGTAGGGAATCAGGTACTTTTCCTGAGCCTCGGGGTTGGTGACAACCACATGCTCTGCCCTCTTGATTTCCTCGAAGGAAACAACGCCGTCGATTCTGGAGATGATTGCAAGGGTCTTGGGCTTTCTTGCCTCGAACAGCTCCTCGACACGGGGAAGACCCTGTGTGATGTCGTCTGATGAAACAACGCCGCCTGTGTGGAAGGTTCTCATGGTAAGCTGCGTACCGGGTTCACCGATTGACTGAGCGGCGATAATACCGACAGCCTCACCGACCGTAACAGTCTCACCTGTTGCAAGGTTGGTACCATAGCACTTTATGCAGACACCGTGTTCGGAGTTACAGGTAAGAAGTGATCTGATAACAACTTCATTGATGCCTGCCTTGACGATTCTCTTTGCGTCGTCGTCAGTCATGGGTCTGTCGTTGCCCATTAGCAGCTCGCCTGTTTCCGGGTGTACCAGTGGCTCAAGGAGGAAGCGGCCTGTCAGACGCTCTTCAAGGCTCTCGATTACTTCGCCTTCCTCGCCTAAGATGGCCGATACCGTAAGTCCTTCCTTGCAGCCGCAGTCGTGCTCACGGATGATAACATCCTGCGAAACATCGACAAGACGCCTTGTAAGGTAACCGGAGTCAGCCGTTCTCAGAGCCGTATCGGCAAGACCCTTTCTTGCACCACGGGATGAGATGAAGTACTCGATAACGTTAAGTCCCTCACGGTAGTTAGCCCTGATCGGGATTTCGATTGTTCTGCCTGCGGTGTTTGCGATAAGTCCGCGCATACCGGCAAGCTGGCTGAGCTGGCTTGTAGAACCACGGGCGCCGGAGGTAACCATCATAAACAGCGGGTTATATGTGTCAAGGTTCTTTGTAAGCTCTGAGGTGACGTTCTTTGTGCAGGTCTCCCAGACCTTAATGGTAAGCCTGTAACGGTCAAGCTCGCTGCACTCACCGTTGCGGTAGCTCTCGTTGATTTCGTCGACCTGACGCTCGGCTTCCTCGATAAATGCCTTTTTCTTCTCAGGGATAACTGCGTCGCTGACGGCGACGGTGATTCCGCTTCTCGTTGAGAACCTATAGCCCTGGTTCTTAATCTTGTCAAGAACCACTGCGGATTCGGACATGCCGTGAACCTTAATGCACCTGTCGACTATCTTACTGAGCATCTTCTTGTCGACTACGAAGTCGATTTCAAGGTCGAAGGCCTTTTCAGGGTCGGACCTGTCAACAAAGCCGAGGTCCTGGGGAATGGGCTCGTTGAATATTACACGACCGAGTGTTGTCGTAATAAGCTTTGAACGCTTCTCGCCGTCAAATTCCTTAACGACTCTTATCTTAATCTGAGCGTGAAGATCAAGGTCGCCTTCCTCATAGGCCATAATAGCCTCGTTTACATCCTTGTAAACGTTGCCCTCGCCCTTTGCACCGGGCTTGACAAGGGTCAGGTAGTATGAGCCGAGAACCATGTCCTGTGAAGGAACGGTGACGGGCTTGCCGTCTGAGGGCTTGAGAAGGTTGTTGGAGGCAAGCATGAGGAAGCGTGCTTCTGCCTGTGCCTCTGCCGAAAGGGGAACGTGAACGGGCATCTGGTCGCCGTCGAAGTCTGCGTTAAATGCGGTACATACAAGAGGATGGAGCTTGATTGCCCTGCCCTCTACCAATACAGGCTCAAAGGCCTGAATACCGAGTCTGTGCAGCGTGGGAGCACGGTTGAGGAGAACGGGATGGTCCTTGATAATGTTCTCAAGTGCGTCCCAGACCTCTGCGCCGCCTCTTTCGACCATTTTGCGGGCGCTCTTTATATTCTTTGATATATCAAGCTCAACAAGCCTTTTCATAACAAAGGGCTTGAACAGCTCGAGTGCCATTTCCTTGGGCAGACCGCACTGATAAATCTTCAGCTCGGGGCCTACGACGATAACGGAACGGCCTGAATAGTCAACACGCTTACCCAGAAGGTTCTGCCTGAAGCGTCCCTGCTTACCCTTAAGCATATCTGAAAGGGACTTTAAGGGGCGGTTGTTCGGGCCTGTGACTGCCTTGCCGTGACGGCCGTTGTCGATGAGTGCGTCAACTGCCTCCTGAAGCATTCTCTTTTCGTTCCTGACGATGATGTCGGGAGCGCCAAGCTCAAGCAGCTTCTTTAAGCGGTTGTTTCTGTTGATAACACGCCTGTAAAGGTCGTTAAGGTCGGAGGTTGCGAACCTGCCGCCCTCAAGCTGAACCATGGGGCGCAGGTCGGGCGGAATGACCGGAATAACATCGAGTATCATCCACTCGGGACGGTTGCCTGACTGCTTGAAGGCCTCAACAACCTCAAGACGCTTGAGGATACGTGCCCTCTTCTGGCCTGTTGCGCCGTCGTCAAGCTCCTTGCGAAGCTCGTCGGCAAGCTTGTATACGTCGATTTCACTGAGAAGCTCCTTGATTGCCTCTGCTCCCATGCCTGCACGGAAGGAGTCGGCATCGTACTTCTCAACCATATCCTCATATTCTTTGTCGCTTATAATCTGATACTTCTCAAGGGGAGTATCGCCCTTATCTATTACTATATACTTTGAGAAATACAGTACCTTTTCAAGCTCTCTCGGGGAGATGTCAAGGATAAGACCCATTCTTGAGGGAATACCCTTGAAGTACCATATATGAGATACCGGAGCCGCAAGCTCAATGTGTCCCATTCTCTCACGGCGGACCTTGCTCTTGGTGATTTTAACGCCGCAGCGTTCGCAAACCTTGCCTTTGTAGCGGATTCTCTTGTATTTACCGCAATGGCATTCCCAGTCCTTGCTGGGACCGAAGATTCTTTCGCAGAAGAGACCGTCTCTCTCGGGCTTTAAGGTTCTGTAATTTATAGTTTCAGGCTTTTTTACTTCGCCGTATGACCAGCCTCTGATGACATCGGGAGATGCGAGACCGATTTTTATTGATTCAAAGTTCAGTTCATTATAATTGCTCTCGTTAAGCATTTGACCGCTCCTTCTTTCATTGATAAAGTGTTACGGTTCATGATGGTTGTAAAGGCCTTGACCGCATTTGACCGTTACCCGAAGCCTTTACAACAGGTCGCTGTCATCAAGATCTGCGTCAATTTCGTCAAGATCAATATCAAGGTCGTCCGGAAGGTCGTCTTCGGCATCATCTATAAAATCTGCGTCTTCATCCCGATAATCCTCATCATCGACTATGATTTCATCATCCGCCAATTCCTCGGCTTCAGTGAAATCTTCGTCGCTTTCGTCGTCAATAGGCTCATCCGCCTCATCAAACCTGTCGATATCCATTGAAACGGTGCCGTCGCCGCCGCTGACCATGAAGTCTAAGGCGTCACGGTCGCCGCTCCTTACGGATGCGCCTACATCGAAGCCGGCGGTTATGCCGCCCTCTTCGTTGTCATAGTCCTGCTTGAGGTCGATTGTGTTATTGTATTCGTCAAGAACACTGATATCAAGACCGAGGGACTGAAGCTCCTTAATAAGAACCTTAAACGACTCGGGGATACCGGGCTTCGGAACATTCTCGCCCTTGACGATTGCTTCATAGGTCTTGACTCTGCCGAGAACGTCGTCGGACTTGACTGTGAGAATTTCCTGAAGGGTATATGCGGCGCCGTAAGCCTCAAGTGCCCAGACTTCCATTTCACCGAAGCGCTGGCCGCCGAACTGGGCCTTACCGCCGAGGGGCTGCTGGGTGACGAGTGAGTAGGGACCTGTTGACCTTGCGTGAATTTTATCGTCAACAAGGTGCAGCAGCTTGAGGAAGTACATTGTGCCTATCGTGACGGGGTTGTCGAACTTCTGGCCTGTTCTGCCGTCGTAAAGCTCTATCTTGCCGTCGGGGCTGAGGCCTGCCTGTTTCAGAGCCTCAACTATATCAGCCTCGTTAGCTCCGTCGAATACGGGGGTCATTACCTTCCAGCCCAGTGCTCTTGCGGCATAGCCGAGGTGGACCTCAAGCACCTGACCGATATTCATTCGGGACGGAACGCCGAGGGGGTTAAGAACTATATCAAGCGGGGTGCCGTCGGGCAGGAAGGGCATATCCTCCTGCGGGAGAATCCTTGAAACAACGCCCTTGTTACCGTGGCGGCCTGCCATCTTGTCACCGACTGAAATCTTTCTCTTCTGAGCCACATAGACTCTGACAACCTTGTTTACGCCGGGGCTTAACTCGTCGCTGTTGGCTCTTGTGAATACCTCAACATCCACAACAACGCCGTATTCGCCGTGGGGAACTCTTAAGGAGGTGTCCCTGTCTTCCCTTGCCTTCTCGCCGAAAATGGCTCTTAAAAGCCTTTCCTCGGCGGTAAGCTCGGTTTCGCCCTTGGGAGTAACCTTGCCAACAAGGATGTCGCCTGAGTGAACCTCTGCGCCGATACGGATTATGCCGTTTTCGTCAAGGTCCTTAAGTGCGTCTTCACCGACGTTGGGAATATCTCTTGTGATTTCCTCAGGGCCGAGCTTGGTATCACGTGCCTCTGTCTGATACTCCTCAATGTGGATAGAGGTAAATACGTCCTCTCTGACTATCTTTTCATTAATAAGGATAGCATCCTCATAGTTGTAGCCTTCCCATGTCATAAAGCCTACAAGTACGTTCTTGCCGAGAGAAATCTCGCCGTGGTCCGTGGCGGGGCCGTCGGCAATAACTTCGTTAGCTTCGACGTGCTGGCCTGCCTCGACAATGGGCTTCTGATTTATGCAGGTACCGTAGTTTGAGCGAAGGAACTTGATAAGCTCGTAGGTATCCGTACCGCCCTCGTCGGCAGCTATTTCAATAACGGTTGATGTTACATTTGTAACTGTTCCGGCTCTCTTTGCAAGTACAACAACGCCTGAGTCAACGGCTGCCTTGTACTCCATGCCGGTGCCGACAATGGGGGCTTCTGTTCTGAGAAGCGGAACTGCCTGACGCTGCATGTTCGAGCCCATGAGTGCACGGTTTGCGTCGTCGTTCTCAAGGAAGGGAATCATTGCGGTAGCAACGGAAACTACCATCTTGGGCGAAACGTCCATGAAGTCGGCCTCAGATGCCTCAACCTCTCTGAACTCATCCCTGTAACGGACGGTGACCTTGCTGTTAAGGAATCTGCCGTTCTCGTCAAGGGGCTCGTTAGCCTGTGCGATGCAGAACTCATCCTCGACATCGGCGGTCATGTAGACCACCTCGTCAAGAACAACGCCCTTTTCCTTATCGACACGCCTGAAGGGAGCCTCGATAAAGCCGTATTTGTTTATCCTTGCGAAGGTTGCAAGGTAAGAAATAAGTCCGATGTTGGGACCTTCGGGAGTCTCAATGGGACACATGCGACCGTAGTGGCTGTAGTGAACGTCACGAACTTCGAAGCCTGCTCTGTCCCTTGAAAGACCGCCGGGGCCGAGAGCGGAAAGCCTTCTCTTATGAGTAAGCTCCGCAAGGGGGTTGGTCTGATCCATGAACTGTGAAAGCGGTGAAGAGCCGAAGAACTCCTTAATTGCGGCCACAACGGGACGGATATTGATAAGAGCCTGCGGGGTAATCTTATCCATCTCCTGAGCCTGAAGGGTCATTCTCTCCCTTACGACACGCTCCATTCTTGTAAAGCCGATTCTGAACTGATTCTGAAGCAGCTCGCCTACGCTGCGGATACGACGGTTGCCAAGATGGTCGATGTCGTCGATATTGCCTGCGCCTTGAGCAAGGCAGTTCAGATAGTTAACGGATGCGAATATATCATCAATTGTAATATGCTTGGGAATAAGGTCATCGCAGCGAAGCTGCATTTCCTCAAGAAGGGCGGCCTTGTCGTCGCCGCACTTTTCAAGGACTTCCGCAAGAACAACGAAGCGAACCTTTTCATTAATACCGATGGCTTCAAGCTCATCCTCGGTAATATCCTCGGGCATATAAGGCAGGGGGTCTACCATGCCGTTGGAGATAACCTTGATTTTAACTCCGTCGGCGTCGATGAAGGCGCTTGAAACGCCGGCCTGCTCAACCTCTAAGGCCTTATCACGGCTGATCTTCTCGCCTTCCATAACAAGAATTTCGCCTGTTAAGGGGTCAACGATGTTCTCAGCGGCAACATGACCCTTAAGCCTGTCGGAAATGGCAAGCTTCTTGTTGTACTTATATCTGCCGACTCTTGAAAGGTCGTATCTGTGCTCGTTGAAGAACAGGTTATCGAGATGCTGCTGTGCGGAATCTATGGTGGGAGGCTCGCCGGGTCTTAACTTCTTGTAGACCTCAAGCAATGCCTCGGCAGTGTTCTGGGTCGTATCCTTATCAAGTGTAGCCCTAATTCTCTCGTCATAGCCGAAGAACTCGTCGATTTCGGCGTTTGAGCTAAGGCCTAAAGCTCTGATAAAGGTTGTGATATAGATTTTTCTGTTCTTGTCTATGCGGACATAAAAGAGGTCGTTCTGGTCTGACTCATATTCAAGCCAAGCGCCTCTGTTGGGGATAACGGTTGTTGTGAAAAGCTTTTTGCCGGTTTTGTCACGGCTCATCTCATAGTATATGCCGGGTGAACGGACAAGCTGTGAAATAATGACACGCTCTGCACCGTTGATAATAAATGTGCCGCTTTAGGTCATTATAGGAAAGTCGCCCATATAGACTTCACTTTCCTTGATTTCGCCTGTTTCCTTGTTCAAAAGACGGGCTGTAACACGCATGGGGGCAGCGTATGTGGCGTCTCTTTCTTTGCATTCCTTGACTGTATACTTTGGCGGATCGTCCATGCGATAATCTACAAAGGTTAATACAAGGTTGCCAGAATAGTCGGTGATTTCGTCTATATCACGAAATACCTCTCTCAATCCCACATCGAGAAACCATTTGTATGAGTTCTTCTGCACCTCAATAAGGTTAGGCATCTCCATAACCTCATTGATACGGCCAAAGCTCATACGGGTTCTTTTGCCTCTTTCCACGGGTTTAACATTCACCAAGGACAATCACTCCGTTCTTTTTTTCCGTAATGGACACTCTTTGCTGCATAATATGAAAATCGTCAGTGCTAAAGCTAAAAGCTTACGCCTAAACTTGTCCGCCTGAGGCTCAAATCTAAAACAAAAAGATTTTAAACATGGCCCCTTAAAAAAGGCTTGATTTTCATATCAAAGACGGCTATAATTATAATGCTGACATGAAATGGAACATACCACTCCATGATAATGCAGTATAACATATTACACCGGTAGGTTATATTTGTCAAGCATATTTTACAATATAATGTAATTATTTTATTTTTCATTGTCTGACCTTCGCCGTCGTGACATTTTTTTATTATATTAATGAAACAGGAGAAAATAAAAATACTCCTTGACATTATTGACCGCTGAATATATAATTTAATCCTGCCGTAATATGACGGCCCGTATTTCCATGCTTTTTATATGGATTGCGGCATCCTTGCCCCGTCTAAATCGGGGCCATAGTCCAGAAGGAGGTGCAAAAATGGTAAAAAACAAATACGAAACCGTTATCGTTTATTCCGTTAAGAACGGTGAGGAGTCCATAAAAGAGCTTGTTGAAAAGTTCAAGGCCCTTATCGAGGCTAATGGCACACTTGAGAGTGTTGACGAGTGGGGCGTTCGTAGGCTTGCTTACCCTATTGATTATCAGAACGAAGGTTACTATGTTCTCTACAATTTCGAGTCAGCAGCTGAGTTCCCCGCAGAGCTTGATCGTGTTATCAAGATTACTGACGGCGTTCTTCGTTCGCTGATCGTAAAAAAGTCGTAAGGGATGAAGCATTATGTTAAACAATGTTACTCTTATGGGCAGGCTTGTTGCAGACCCTGAATTACGCACAACGCACAACGGCATTTCTGTTACTTCGTTTGCAATCGCAGTCGACAGAGGCTATGCGAAGTCAAACGAGGAGCGACAGACTGATTTTATTGACCTGGTTGCATGGAGGCAAACTGCCGAATTCATTACCAAGTACTTTAAGAAGGGCTCTATGATTGCAGTTGAGGGGTCAATTCAAACCCGCACCTATGAAGACAAAAACGGCAACAAGCGCAAAGCTGTTGAAGTAGTTGTAAACAATGTTCATTTCTGCGGCTCGAAGTCCTCAAACAGCTCGGATTACACTGCTCCGGCTGCTCCCGCTCCCTCATATCAGAGCGGCAATGCAGACGATTTTGCAGAGGTTCTTCCCGCTGAGGACGATTTACCATTCTGAGTTAATTCAAGAAGGAGGATAGCTAATGGCTTACGAGAAAAATGATAAACGCTCAGGCAACAGAAAAGGCAGAAGAAAAGTCTGCACCTTCTGTGTTGAAAAGGCTGAGTTTATAGATTACAAAGATGTTGCAAAGCTTCGCAGGTTCGTTTCCGAGAGAGCAAAGATACTCCCCAGAAGAACAACCGGTACCTGCGCAAAGCATCAGAGGGAGCTTACAACAGCTATTAAGCGTGCAAGGCATCTTGCCCTGCTCCCATACACAAGCGACTGATATTGAGAAAGGCGAACGGAAACCGTTCGCCTTTTTTACCCGTTATTGAACTTCTTAATCTATGTTTTTTGCTCGCCATTCTTTTAGTGGAATATACTTAAATTGAATATCGTTGGCTTTTTCATAGTAAAAATACACACCAATCTTCTGAGAATTGGAATCATGCAGATAATTCGAATAAGGAAATTCGGGAAGCGTTATTACAGTTTCATTATTTTCCATCTGTTCTTTTATGTGATTAATTCTTAAATCTTCGGTATATGCTATTTTTGCAAATATGAACAAATAATAAGAACACACACATATAAAAAGCATAACAGGAATATGTTTGAAAGCTCTAATATCGATGTCCGAATTATTTAGCACATAACTTATCAAGTTTACTGTTGCTATAACAAGAAATATGTAAGCTGCATAAAAACATCTCGGCCCTATTGGTGAAACAAACCATAGCGGCATTCCGACTATCGGAGCAGCAAGCAGGAACAACAAAGCCAAAGATTTTCTCTGCCTATCCTGAACAAAGAAAAAGACCGTACTCGCTGTAGCAGCAAAAAACAATGAACACGCAATAACATCGATATATTTATTATTTTTCTCCGGAATAAGAAAATATGCCGGCAGTATTGATAAAATACAGATGTTAATCTTTCTTAACAATTCAATTTTATTATTCTTGTGAACTCCGGATTTCAACAGGATGACTGTACAAATAATAGCAATAGAGAAAATTAATATGTAGTTTTTCCCGATAGTATATGTAGAGTATTTAAAGTAGTTTCCTTTTGCCATTAATATTAAACCATTTAATCCTGTCCCCATTTTTCTATAGCTATCCGCACCATCTGCAACAGACATATACACCGGGGATAAAAACATTATCAAAGCACCTGCAATACACCCGAAGAGATAGGTTAAAAGAGAAACAGAGATTCTTCTATGCTCTATTGAATACCAAACAATCAAAATAATAGATAATAATATGTTGAAGACAGTTATGTTTTCAATAAACAGCTGCGAAGAAATTCCTAAAACCAGACATCCCAAAATGCGCCACACATTTTCTTTAATCTTTTCTCCCTTAAATAAGTTTTTTACAAGATATATAAAAAACAATAATAAAAAAACAGGTGGCACATAATTATAGAATCCGGCAGACCAGGAATAGGTTTGCCTGAAAAATTCAGCAGGGATGCTCATGACATAAATGTAAGATACAAAGACACCAAAGGATGATTTAAAACCAGAGTTCAGAAATGTCAATAAAGCAATTCCGAAAATCACTCCGGTTCTTATAAGAGTATTGAACACGTCAGTCTTACATAATGTACTCGCAGCCAGATTTCCTAAAACCCGTCCGTTTAGATGTTGCCAATACTTAACTGTAGAATTTATTACGGATTTCCAGCTCAACCAGTTAATTGACCCTTGATAATACCAATCATCCCCTGTCACAGGAAAAAGCGCAACAATAGACAAAGTAATTATGAATACTACTAACAAAATAATGATTTTTGATATTGATTTATTTGACAAAGAAAGATTAAGTAATTTCATTTCTAACCCTCCATACTAATGTAAGAATACAAACGATTCTTGCATTAAAGTTAAATTTATCCATTATTATCTAAATCAGCCACAATTTAAAATACATTTATTTTACATTTTTGTCAATGATTTAGCAGCATTCTTTATATTATCCTGGCTGAAAAAAGTCAAATTATCTTCTTTTTGCTGCAACTCATTAATATAACAAACTTATTTCGCTTTCAATTCAAGCAATCAAATAACTTAAATATAACTGCTCTCTGTTTCTCCCCAATATTAAAAAAAGCATAAATTCAAATATTTACGGGCACTTTAAGTAATAGGCCTAATCTATAAAAGACCAAAGCCCTGACCGTAACAGTCAGGGCTGTTTTACTTGTCATCTTCATCTATTAGCCTGTTTAAGTAGCGGTAAGTCCAAAACTGACGGATAGTGCCTTATTGATTCGACTCATATCTTCTTCGGGCAGGGCGCCCATTTTTTCTTTCAGCCTTCTTTTATCCAGTGTTCGGACCTGCTCAAGCAAAACTATTGAATCCTTTGCAAGTCCGCAGTTGTTTGCGTTGACTTTTATATGTGTCGGAAGATTGTTTTTGTATTTCTGACTTGTAATGGCTGCAGCAATTACCGTTGGGCTGAATTTATTGCCTACATCGTTCTGAACTATTACAACAGGTCTTAATCCGCCTTGTTCTGATCCAACGACAGGACTTAAATCAGCGTAATAGATTTCTCCTCGCTTAACAGTCATTTTATCACTCCCCGATAGATTTTCCTGTCAAAAATATTTTTGCCAGCAGTCTGAAAAATAAACATCCCAAAAAAAATTTTTTGGCGGGAAATTGTCTATGACGAGTCAAGCTATTAACATTATATTAGCCTCTTTTTGATTGCGTACTATCCGCTGATGGCTTTTTTAAAAGCAGCGCTTATTATATTATCCGCATTTTTACCTCCCATATAAAAACTCCGCCTTTCGGCGGACATTTTATTGCTTTATATTCTTATAGTTCTATTAGCTCTTTTGGCGATGCGGTCAGATTTATAATGCCCTCACGGGTGATATATGCCATATCCTCGATTCTGACGCCGAAGCTGCCGGGGATGTATATGCCCGGCTCGACGGTGACGATATTGCCCTCTTTGAGCTCCTCGTTTACAAGGGAGGACAACCTCGGCTCCTCATGGATTTCGAGCCCTACGCCGTGACCGGTGCTGTGGCTGAAGTACTTGCCGTAGCCCGCCGCCTCTATTACATTTCTTGCGGCTTTGTCGGCCTCGGCGCTTGTGACGCCCGCTTTAAGCATTGAAAGACACTCAAGTTGAGCCTTTAAGACCGTATTGTAGACCCTTTTCTGCTCGGCATCGGCCTTACCCAGAACAACCGTGCGGGTCATATCGCTATGATAGCCGTTATAGACTGCGCCGAAATCAAGGGTAATCATATCGCCTTTTTTGAGTTTCTTGTCTGAGGGTACTCCGTGAGGCATTGATGAGTTCTCGCCGCTTACGGCTATTGTCTTAAAGGACAGCTCCTCTGCCCCGCTTTTCAGCAAATAGAAATCGAGCTCTAACGCCAGCTCCCGCTCGGTCATCCCCTCTTTGATTCTGCCGAGGATATATGAAAAGGCTTCGTCAGTGATTTTCTGAGCGGCTTTGATGTTTTCAAGCTCTGCTTTCGTCTTGGTCTTTCTGAGTCCTTCGATGACAGAATCCAGCCTGCCGTCTGCGTGGAAATTAAACTCCGGGAGTTTCTCTTTAAGTCTGTTAAACTGTGCGATAGTCAGGAAAGACGCCTCGACTGCAATCTCCTTAGCGTTTATTTCATTAAAATATGCCTTAATCTGCTCATAGGGTCTGACCGCTTCCTCACAGGGGCAGGTCTTAACGGTTTTCTGGGCGGCTTCTATATATCTGCCGTCGGTGAAGAATCTGCTGCCGTTTGCAGAGAGCACAAGAAAGCCGTCGGACGATTCAAAGCCCGTGAAATACCTGCGGTTCACGGGAGAAATAATCAAGGCGGCGTCAAAGTCGGTTTTTATTGAGTCAATCAATCTGTTTATCAAAAACGCTCACCTCGAATTTGTCTTTATTCTGTTCTATGAACTCTCTTTCCTTTGCTCTCAGCCTTTTATAATAGAAATAGAGCATCTTCTCCTTCATAAAGGGCCTGACATAGACTGATATGGCCCCGGCTGCGTTTGCGCCCGCAATATCTTTATATATCTGGTCGCCTATCATGGCAAGCTCGGAAACCTTTACGCCCAGATGCTCTGCGGCCTTTATAAAGCCGTCGGGGCGGGGCTTTCTGGAGTTTGCGACAGCTTCGATTTTAAGCCGCTTTGAAATAATATCCGCTCTTAGCTTATAAGTATTTGTAATTATAAACAGCGGGATACCGGCCTTTTTCATGCTTTCGATCCATTCCTCGGCACCCTTTAAAAGCCTGTATCCGCTGTCGTAGACAAGGGTATTGTCAAGGTCAAAGGCAACGGCCTTAGCCCCCATAGCCTTAATAATCTCAGGGGTTATGTCGGTTATTCTATCAAATACATACCTCGGAATTAAGTCGTTCATAGCTTTGTTTCCTTACTAAATTAAAAGAAAAATGAGCGGACTTAACAGCCCGCTCACAGCTTACTTAAATTTACGCTTACGAGCTGCCTCCGACTTTTTCTTGCGCTTGACCGAAGGTTTTTCGTAATGCTCTCTTTTACGAACCTCTTGTATAACGCCGTCGCGAGACGTCTGGCGCTTAAAGCGTCTGAGTGCGCTATCGAAAGACTCATTCTCTTTTACTTTTACCTGACTCATCTATATTCCCTCCTTTTCACTCAGGAGTTACCGAATTTAATAGTATACCGCTATATTATACAACAGCGATTTTATGCTGTCAACAAGATAATGCGACAATTATCAGTTTTTGCCCCGGATTTATTCTTTATTTATTCATAGACATTATACCAATTTTTATAGATTTCGACAACAATTATTTTTTTCATTTTGAAAATTTTAATATTTTAGTATTGACAATATTGTGTATCGCACAGCATACTGATTTCGGGGTGATAAATTGGATAATAATGAACGATTAAATTCACTGATTACCGAGCTTAAAAGAGGCTCATTAACCCTGTCTGTATTGGGCGCTCTGAAAAATCAGCACTATGGCTACTCGCTGCTTCAGTTTTTGCAGGATAAGGATATAAACATCGAGGCGAACACCCTATATCCTATGTTGAGGCGGCTTGAAGAGCAGGGGCTCTTATTCAGCGCATGGGACACAAGCAGCAACAGACCGAGAAAGTACTATACCTTAAGTGACGAGGGTCATTCTGTTTACCTTGAACTTCTGAAGGAATGGCGAAAGATGCAAAGCAGCATCCATTCTATTTGTGAGGGAGATTTTTTATGAACGAAATGATAGAGCGGTATATCAACGTCGTTGTAAAGCGACTGCCGGAAAAGGAACGTATCGAAATAGAAAGGGAGCTGAGAGCAAACATCTATGACATGCTGCCCGAAAACTACACCCAAGCCGATGTAATAAGGGTTTTGAAGGAATTAGGTGACCCCGTCACTCTTTCGGAAAAATACCGAACCAAGCCACGATATCTCATATCCCCTGCATACTATGACACATACATTAATATCCTTAAAATTGTTCTGCCTATTGTGGGCATTGTGCTTTTAGCGATTGCGGCCATAGGTACAACCATCGGGTTACTGATGAGCGGAGATTTTAAGATACCGGATTTGTTTATACAAGCCATTCCCTCAGGTATTGGGGGAAGTTTCGAAGGTATGATTCAGGCGTTCTTCCTGATTACGGTTGGCTTTGCCATTGCAGAAAGGTGCGGAGCAAAGCCCGACAAAGAAACAAAAGCCGAATGGAAGCCCGAGGAGCTGCCCCCTATCGTAAAAAAGACTAACAAGACCATACCGCTGTCAGACTGTATTGCCGAGATAATCTTTACTTTTATCGCAACGTTTATAGGTGTTTCGTATTTCAGCGGCTGGATTCTCACAAAGGGCATCATAATAATTGACGGCAACAGAATCAGCGACATCTTTTCACCTGAGTTTTCAAGGGCTGTAATCCCTGTAATAATCATTGTAGCCCTGATGAACCTTGTCAAGAGCAGTCTGAGAATAACGTTCAGAAAGTGGAATATCATTATCTGTGCCGTCACGGTACTGACTTCAATAATAGGTGCGGTTATTTCGATTAATCTGCTTACTTCAAACCCCATGTTCAGCACGTCGTTCCTGGAGTTGATGTCTTCTCTCGGACTGAATCAGGTGAAAAACATCCCGTTTCTGGCAGATGGCAATCTGAACATAGTAGCTAACATTACAATAGTAGTAATAGTGTTTTCAACAGTGGTTGAGGTCATTACGGCAATAGCAAAAACCTTTGTACCCGAAAGGCAGCTTAAATAAGCACAAACCCCATAGCATTGACTGCTATGGGGTTCTTTTCATTCTGCTTTTGTATCTTTTTTTCTGCTTATGAAAAAATAGAGCAGGCCGACGCAGCAATTAAGGCAGCCGACTGCAATAAAAAACGGCTTATTGCTGACTAAGGCGGTGACATTAAAGAGCAGTCCTGCCAATAAAAAAAGAATTGCGGCAGTTTTGTAAGAATCCATAATAGCACCTACTTAATATATTCCGCACTATGTAAAGTGCGTACTGATTATATACCCTGAATATATAAAAAGAAATAGTTTCATGGAAAACTCTTTTTGGTCAAAAAAAAGAACCTACAAACAGATGTTTGTAAATTCATTCACTGGAGCGGGTGATGGGAATCGAACCCACACGACCAGCTTGGAAGGCTGGGGTTCTACCATTGAACTACACCCGCATTTGCGACGTTAAGGATTATAGCACATGAGCATTTTAGTGTCAATAGGTTTGCTTTAAAGATTAGAATTTTTTGACCGCCCTCCCCTGCTCAGCTCGACTGAAAAGGGGACGGTTTTGCATTTTAATCGCTTCTAATTTGTCGTTCTTTGAATCCTGTTTGTAAAAGGTTATATTCTGATTTCTGTCGCAAACGGCAAGAAAAACCTCTTGTGCGGAATTGATTTTCTGCTCCTTCATTTTATTATAAAGCCAGGTCAGCTCAAAACCCAAATGCTTTAGATTTTTTTCGATTATCTGACCGTCCATGATGACCTCTGCAAATAGACTCTCCTGCGGCGGATTAAGCTGCAAATCATCGGGTGTTACGGGGCGGTTTGCGCTTTTGGGCAGAATGGCCAGCTTGCCGTTGCTTTCAAACAGGGCTATATGAATGTCGTTTAAATCAAAATAACCCCGCTCCCGGCACATCATCAGGAATTCATTCAGCTCTAATTTTGCTTTCTTCAGATTCTCTTTTTTTATTTTCCCGTTTTCCATAAGTATAACGGATGCGCCGTTCAGATACTCACGGATCTTTGGCTTTTTTCTTGAAATCAGAGACATCAGAATCGTTGCAACGGCGTAGATGACCATTGCCAGAAAGGACTTCCACGGCGCTTCCAGGTCCGTCGCAAGCTCTGCGGCGATAGAGCCGATTGTGATTCCGGTAATATAATCAAAAAAATCAAGCTGCGAAACCTGTTTGTGTCCCATCAGCTTTGTCAGCACAAAAAGAGCAACGAATGAAAATAC
>JAAYOZ010000056.1 GCA_012520115.1 Clostridiales bacterium
CATTGATACCGCTTCCCTGCTTGGCTATCACCACTTGCATGTCCTCCAACAGATTTATCGCCCGTCTGATGGTTTCCGGCGAGACATTATATTCGCTGGCTAATACCGACCGGCCGAAAATCCTGTCGCCTTCCTTATATTCACCTTTACATATTCTGCCGGCAATATCTAAAGCAATATTCATATACCTTGGGTTATCAATTCTTTGACTCATATGATATCTCCTCAAAATAATAAAAATATCTGTTTTTACAGTTATTATACCGTTTTTTAAAATGATTTGGCAATAAATTCATAAAAACACAGGCACCTAAGATTTCATAGGTGCCTGTTCTGATTCTATGAGCTTTATTTCGTAACTGTCTATTTATCTATTAAACCGACAGAAATAAGAAAATCACGAGCGACAGTTTCTGCTTTCATTCCGTTATCATCGACTTTAGCATTCAATTCCTGCATGACTTGTTCATTAATTATACCTGTAAGCTTATTAAGTGCCGCTTCAATTTCCGGGTACTTATCAAGCGTGTCCTGCCGGACAATCGGCAGACAATCATACGGCGGAAAAAACTCCAAATCGTCCTTAAGTATCTTCAGATTGAACACTTTAATCTGTCCGTCTGTAGCAAAAGCATCTACTACATCAACCTCTCCTTCAGCAAGAGAGCGGTACATAATACCGTGGTCCATACCCTTGACATTTTTAAAGTTCATTTTATAGGTTGATTGAAGTCCGGGGTATCCGTCCGGTCTATCCTTAAATTCAAACTCGCATCCCAATGTCAGATCACCGGCTGCTTTAGCCAGATCACTAAAAGTGCTCAGATTGTATTTCTGCGCTGTTTCCTGAGTCACGGCAAGAGTATAAGTATTGTTAAATCCTAACGGTTCCAGCGCTTTCAGTTTATCTTCCTTCACGAACTCCTTGGTCTTTTCCAAAGTTTCCCGAGACGTTCCCGTTTTTTCCTGGTAGTAATTAGCGACTATTGTTCCGGTGTAATCAGGGTACATTTGAATATCATCGTTCAGCAACGCTGTCCACGCGACATTCGAGCCGCCGAGGTTTACCTTCCTTACAACTGTCAAATCCGTATCAGCCTCTACTAAGTCAGCCATCATGTGAGCAATTATAATGTTCTCAGTAAAATTCTTTGAACCAACAGCGATCGTGTCTCCGCCTTTAGTTCTGCTCGTAACGCACCCATAGAAGGTAAACATTAACACAGCTGCCAGACTTGTTAGTAAAATCCTCTTTTTCATAATAGTGCTCCTTTCAAATACAGTATATTATTAACCCCTCAATCCTCTTGGGGTGGTGATTTTTTCAAGACGACCAAGCAGCCAATCAAAAAGTAATGCCAACAGTGCAGCCGGAAAAGCTCCGATTAACACTAACGCGTCAATATTTCTGGCAATGCCAAGGAAAATAAAATCCCCGAGCCCGCCGCCGCCTATAAAAGCCGCTAACGTAGCGGTACCGACATTTATTACAGTAGCCGTCCGTATTCCTGCCATTATTACGTTAAGAGCCAGTGGTAACTGAACTTTAAAAAGAATCTGAGAATCCGTCATGCCCATTCCTCGTGCCGCCTCTAATGTCGATTTGTCCACTTCTTTTATTCCGGTAAAGGTATTTCGTATTATCGGCAGAAGCGAATAAAGGAATAACGCTGCAACGGCGGTTTTTATTCCTATACCGAACAGCGGTATCATAAAGCCCAGCAGAGCAAGGCTCGGAATCGTTTGTAATATGCCGGACAGCCCCAG
>JAAYOZ010000057.1 GCA_012520115.1 Clostridiales bacterium
AGTGCGGGTTTTGAGTGCCGAGGGCGGGGCGGGGAAACCAGCTTTTTTTACCGTCGGCGTGCGGCGTGAGAGTTATGCCAAGGGTGCGGAAATCCCACGTCGGACGGGGTGTGTGGGGTCAGGATTCTATGGCTTCTTTGAGTAAAGTCAGGGCCTTGTGCATATCGGCGGTTTTGATGCTTGAGAAATACAAGAGCAGCCTTTTGTCATTTTCCCTTCTATCCTTTTCCATATAATAATCGCCTACGAAGCGTACCCTTATATGGCGTTCGGCGGCGGCCTCCTTTATCTCCAGTCTTGTCTTATCGGTGCGGGCGTCGAAAATGACAAACAGCCCCGAGCCGGTGTCGTATATCTCGCCCTTATCGCCGAAAACTGTCCCGAGGGTCTTATTAAACTGCCTTCGCTTTTCGCTGTATATGTTTCGAAGCCTTCTAATCTGCCTGTCAAGCTGGCCGTCCGCCAAGAACAAAGCAAGGGTAAGCTGCTCTGTTGCGGAGGCGGTCTGGCTGTAATAGGCCTCCCTTGACTTGTAAACCTTCAACAGCTTTTCGGGCAGAATCATATAGCTGATTCTGATTGAGGGCGGGATTATCTTTGAGAATGAGCCTACATAGATGACATAATCCTGCCTGTCCATGCCCTTCATTGCGGGGATGGGGTTGCCGTAGTACCTGAATTCGCTGTCGTAGTCGTCCTCTATAATGTAGGAGCCGTTCTCCGCCGCCCATTTGAGCAGGGAGAGTCTTTTCGGGGCGGGCATTATCTGACCTGTCGGGAACTGGTGAGAGGGGCTGACATAGACGGCCTTTGCCCCGCTCTTTTTAAGCTCCTCCACATTCACTCCCCCGTCCTGGGTGCTTATGGGCAGAACGGTGAAGCCGTGGTCAGTAAAGACCCTTCTGCCGTTGCTGAAGCCGGGATTCTCAAAGGCGATTGTGTCTTTTTCTGCATCAAGCAGGGTGCAAAGCTGGCCTATCAGCACCTGCGTATTGGCGCCGACAATTATCTGTGACGGCTCGACGCTGACACCCCTTGAGCGGTTGAGGTACTTTGCAATTTCGGCTCTCAGCTCCTTTTCTCCCCTTGTTTCGCCGTACTTCATAAGCCTTTCGGTGCTCGACAGGGCTCGGCTCATATACTTTTTCCAAAGGGCAAAGTCAAAGCCCTCCAGGTCCATTTCGCCCGATGAGAAGTCATAGAGGTACTCTGTTCTGTCGTCCCCGCTCTCTGCCGCTTTTTTGTGCTTTATCTGAATTTCGGGGCTTATCCAGGCAGGCTCAGAAAGCTCCGCAACATAAAAGCGGCTTCGCTCCCTGCCCTCGATATAGCCCTCGCTGCAAAGCTGGTCGTAGGCCTTCTCAACGGTTATCTTACTGACGGAAAGAGCCTTAGCAAGGCCCCTGATAGACGGCAGAGGCTCGTTTTTAGCGTATTCTCCCTTTATAATCGAGTTTCTGATATGCTCGTAAATCTGCATGTAAAGCGGCTTGCTGCCGGTAAGGCTTATAATAATCGAATCCATAATCTGTCCCTATCAAAAAAAGTAAATTTGTATATTTAATTAATGACAAACTGATTATACAATAAATTCAAATTCTTTGCACTACTTTTTTCAGGAGGGAATTTATGTTTAAAGCATTGACAATCGCAGGCTCGGACACAAGCGGCGGCGCCGGTCTTGAGGCCGACCTTAAAACCTTTCAGGAGTTCTCCGTTTACGGTATGGCGGCAATCACCGTAATCGTTGCTCAGAACCCGAAAACCGGCTGGGCGCATGATGTCTACCCGGTTGACTTAAAGACCATCGAGGCGCAGATAGACACGGTGCTTGGCGGTATCGGCGTTGACGCTTTAAAGACCGGCATGCTCCCCAGCGAGGAGATTATCCGCCTTGTGGCAAGAAAGCTCAAGGAGTACGGAGCTAAGAATATAGTTATCGACCCGGTTATGGTCTGCAAAGGCACCGATGAGGTTGTAAACCCCGTTGCGGCAGACGCCATTAAGACGGAGCTTCTGCCCCTTGCCACTATCACCACGCCGAACATCTTCGAGGCGGCGCAGTTAAGCGGCGTAAGGCCCCTTGACACAGTCGACAAGGTCAAGGAGGCGGCTAAAATCATTCACTCGCTCGGCGCACAGAATGTGCTTATAAAGGGCGGCAGGAAGCTCGGCACCGCAGAAGCTGTGGATGTCTTCTATGACGGCAAGGACTTTGAGCTGTTCCAGACCCCGATTATTGACACTACATACACTCACGGCGCAGGCTGCACCACGGCGGCCGCCATTACGGCAAATCTTGCGAAGGGACTGTCAGTCAGGGATGCTGTGTTTGAGGCGAAAATGTTCATCACCGCAGCAATCGCAAGGGGCTTTAAGCTGAATGAATATGTAGGCGCAGTCAGACACTCTGCATTGAGGGATAGAGATTAATATATAACGAAGGGGCACAGTAAACTGTGCTCTTTTGTATTAAGAAAAAAATAAGAGGGAGCGTGTGCTCCCTCCTTTGTTTTTATTTGCTGTAAACCAGCTTATAGAAGTTAGGATATGCGGCTGTGTGCTGATTGAGCGTAACCCTTGTGTTTGAGCCGGGGTCATTGATTGTGAAGTTTGAAAGCGTGAGGCTTCCGCCCTTGAATCCGGTTATGACAACGAAGTGCGAACCGCCGGATGCGTTTGTGGATGCGTAAATCGTCGGAATACCCTTCTTCAGATTGTCGTACATCTTCTGCATATAGCCTGCGCCGGTGTCGTGGACATAGTTTGTCGGCCAGTAAAGTGAGCCGCCGGATGAATAGCTTACCCTCTTGCTCATGTCAGCGGGGGTAATGGTGTAACCGAGTCTGTATGACTCTGTCATGGCCAGTGCGGTTGTTGCACAGCCGATTGCGCCTATGGTCTTGCCCGATGTGCCGAGAGTTACGGCAGACCAGCGGGAGTCAAGCTGCTTGAAGTTCGGAACAGAGAGGGATACTGCCGTATAAGAGGGGGTACCCACTGCTGTCTGATATTTAAGGTAAGTTGCGCTTACATAGCCTGTCTGAGTGCCTGAGTACAGAATGTTTGCCCAGCCGTTTGACTCAGAGAGCACGATAACCGCTGCGCCCTTGGGCAGTGTGGTCTTGACGCTGTTTGCAGTCGATGCGCCGGTTCTTACATTAAGGTTGCCGGAGCTGACATTAACCGTGGCTTCCTTAGCGGAAGCTGCCTCGGTTATGTAGCTTGCGCTTGCGTAACCGTACTTGCCCGATGCGTACTCGACCTTATAGAATGAGCCTGATTTGTCAAGGAGTCTGACATAGGAGTTCTTCGGAAGGCTCGAAACAACCGCTGCCGTGGTGGTTGCTCCCGAGCGGACGTTAAGCGCCGTTGAGGAGGTTGTTACCTTGCCTGCGGGTGCAACTGCAGATGCCGCATTTGCCTTAGGCGTAAACATGCCGATTCCGATTATCATTACAAAAGCCATAAGGGCTGTAAATACTTTGCGTTTCATATTACCATTCCTTTCTTTCTCGTTACATTTAACGCATTTTCGTATGTCGACTGCCTTGTCGACAACACGACTATAACACAGTTAAATCGAATTTCAACACCCCAAATATTAGTAAGGAAATTTTACACAAATCGAGAAAAACAGGATTTTCCAATGCATAAATGGTAAAAAAGCGGGCATAAGCCTTGAGCCACAGGGGGTTCGGGGTGTTCGATTGCCGATTATATTGAACAAATATAAACGCTTCAAATTAGTCAAAATGTAAAAATTACTATTGAACAGACAAAAAAAGGCAGCCCTTTAGCAGGTTACCCTAAAAGGTAACCCGCAATGATATTTGCCCTTCGGGCAAGTGAAATAATGCTTTGCATTGTGAAAAGCTTACGCAGTGAAATATGCTTCGCATATTAAGGATAAATTCTGTCTCTTCGAAAGCACTTTTCAAAATCTCAACGGCTTTTTCTTTTGTAAAACAATTTTTCATTTAATAGAGCCGCTTAGGATATCTCCTAAGCGGCTCTGCCTTTATAACTGCCGTTTGTTTTAGTTTACAGACTTGCGGCGCTTATATACTCTTTCTCTGGTTTGACTGCGTATGTTTTTTCATATTCGGGGATTATGACTTCCATTTTCGGGTCGTGTATCTTCATAAAATCCACAAACCGCTGCGGCTTTGAGTCAAGGCAAAGGGGCGGAAAGGCTGCGTCAAAGTGAGACATTATTATTCGTTTAGGCTTGATTCTCTTTACATGCTCGAACATCGGCCTATTGATACTCCAGCGGCCGTTGTAGGGCAGGACAAAGACATCCACATTCTCCGGGTGCTTTATTGTGTCATCCGAGCCGAGGCTGCCGGAAATCAGCATGCTCTCCCCGTCGGCCTCGATTAAAAACTCAAGACATTCCCCGTCGATTGGGGTTTTGCTGAATTCACGGGCGGTTTTCACCGCCTTAAAAAAGCCCAGATAGAAGTACGGGTCTATTGCATGCTTTGCAATATACTGAAAGTCGTATTTTATATGCGTACTCCTTATTGAGCGGACTTTAAGGGGACCTATTTCAAAGCTGTCGTCAACCCCTATTAGCCGATAGACGCCGCCCTTCATATTCATACGGTCGAGGTTCTTCTTAACCCTCTGGGTGCAGTAAATCTTAAGTTCCGGATTTCTTTCTGCAAGGGCGGGCATGTCGAGAATATGGTCAAAGTGGCCGTGGGTGATAAGCACGGCGTCCACATCGTCAAAATACTCGGCCTTTGGACTGTAAATCTTCGGGTTTTTGCTAAAGTAAGGATCAATCAGCAGCTTGAAACCGTTATGCCTGACGGTAAACAAAGCATTTCCGTAATAGGTAAGCTCCAATTCAAGTCCTCCTTTTTATCTTCTCAGACTAATGTAACACAAAAAGTATGAAGAAACAAAGAACAATTTATCAATAGTTTAATTTTTATTATGCGGGAGTGAAATTTCCAGCATGGAAAAATGCAGGCGGTCGCTATTCCGATTAAGGGGGTGAGGGGCGAGGCAATGCCGCCGGGCGGTCGGAGAGAGGTGCGGGGCGGGACGTCGGGACAACACAGTCGGCGAGGCGGGGCGGCGGGCGTGGAGCGACCTCCCACGGCGGGCGTGGACCAG
>JAAYOZ010000058.1 GCA_012520115.1 Clostridiales bacterium
GTGCGGCAGGTGAGGTGCGGCTGTGCGGACGGCGGGGCGCTCTCCCGATACGGGCGGTGGGCGGAGGGTGCGGGGCGGCGGGGACAGTGCGGCGTGCCAGCCGGACACTTCCCCTGAACCGACAATCAGCATAGGGCAGGCGCTGGAGTGCGTTTGCGTGGGCGCAGGCTGGACGTTTCGGCATAATGTGCGGGCTTAGGGGTGGCGGGTGCGGCAGGTGAGGTGCGGCTGTGCGGACGGCGGGGCGCTCTCCCAACGGGCGTGTTGACGGGGGTGCGGGGCGGCGTGGGTGCGCTCCCCATACGGGCGGCGTGCAGGGGGCGAGGCGGGGTGCACTTTCTTTGCGGGAGGAGGACGTGGTTTGCCCTTCGGCGGGAGGGATGGAGAAGAAGTAAAATTTCATTTGAAAAAGGCTGGTTTTTATTTTTAAATGTGTTTAATATTAAGGTAAATAGCCCAAATAATACTAATAAAAATTTGTTAATTTTATGCAAACAAATGTTTGCTTTTCTGATTACGGTTTGATATACTAATTGTGTTGTTTTTGATTCTGTTAGCGTTATGGGGGTGTGTTCTTGGATAAGTTCAAGCTTGTGTCAGACTACAAGCCTACGGGCGACCAGCCACAGGCCATTGATGCCCTTGTGGAAGGCATACTGAAGGGATATAACGAGCAGACCCTGCTGGGCGTTACAGGCTCCGGCAAGACCTTTACTATGGCAAATGTCATAGCAAAGCTCAATCGCCCGACTTTGATTCTTGCACACAACAAGACCCTTGCGGCTCAGCTTTG
Source organism: Clostridiales bacterium (assembly GCA_012520115.1). Taxonomy (GTDB): domain Bacteria; phylum Bacillota; class Clostridia; order Oscillospirales; family Acutalibacteraceae; genus DTU053. Next base: position 794 of record JAAYOZ010000058.1, read on the forward strand.
CAGCGAGTTTAAGGAGTTCTTCCCCGAAAACGCCGTGGAATACTTTGTTTCATACTACGACTACTATCAGCCGGAGGCGTACATCCCCTCCACCGACACATATATAGAAAAGGATTCGGCCATTAATGACGAGATAGACAAGCTGCGCCACTCGGCCACCTCGGCATTGTCAGAGCGCAGGGATGTAATCATCGTGTCCAGCGTTTCCTGCATTTACAGCCTCGGCAACCCCATAGACTACCGCAGCATGGTCATTTCTCTCAGGCAGGGTATGACAAAGCCGAGAGACGAGCTTATTAAGAAGCTCGTTGAGATACAGTACGAGCGCAACGACATAAATTTTACCCGCAACAAGTTCAGGGTGCGGGGCGATGTGGTCGAGATTTACCCCGTCTACACAAACGAATACGCCATAAGGGTAGAGTTCTTCGGCGACGAGATAGACAAGATAAGTGAGATTAACCCGCTTACGGGCGACGTTCGCAATGTGGTCTCACATGTGGCAATCTACCCCGCCTCACACTATGTTTTCACGCCCGAAAAGCTGGAGAGCGCAATCGAGGAGATACTCGATGAAATGGAGCAGCGGGTCAAATACTTCGAGAGCTGCGGCAAACTGCTTGAGGCACAGAGAATAAGGCAGCGCACCGAGTACGATGTTGAGATGCTCCGTGAAACGGGCTTCTGCAAGGGCATTGAAAACTATTCGAGGATAATGGCGAACAGGGCTCCGGGAGAGGCGCCCTTCACGCTCATTGACTACTTCCCCGACGATTTTATACTCTTTGTGGACGAGTCCCATGTGACCCTGCCGCAGGTAAGGGGCATGTACGGCGGCGACCGCTCCCGCAAGCAGGCGCTTATAGATTTCGGCTTCCGCCTGCCCTCAGCATACGACAACAGGCCGCTGACCTTTGAGGAGTTTTACAATAAGACAAGGCAGAAGATTTTCGTCAGCGCAACTCCCGGCCCCTTTGAGCGGGAAAAGAGCCAGCAGATTGCAGAGCAGCTTATCCGCCCGACTGGACTGCTTGACCCGGAGGTCGAGGTTCGCAGCACAGAGGGTCAGATTGAGGACCTTATATCGGAAATCAATATAAGGGTTCAGAAGAACGAGAGGGTGCTTGTCACCACTCTGACCAAGAAAATGGCGGAGAGCCTTACGGACTATCTTGAGGACTTCGGTATAAAGGTCAGGTATATGCACTATGACATTGACACCATTGAACGAATGGAGCTGTTAAGGGATTTAAGACTCGGCGAGTTCGATGTGCTTGTGGGTATTAACCTTCTGCGTGAGGGTCTTGATTTGCCTGAAGTTTCATTGGTCGCAATTCTCGATGCGGACAAGGAGGGCTTCCTGCGCTCCGAGACTTCGCTGATTCAGACCATTGGCAGGGCCGCAAGAAACTCCGAGGGCAAGGTCATAATGTATGCGGACACGGTCACGCCCTCTATGGAAACGGCCATTAAGGAAACAGAACGCAGAAGGCAGATTCAGCACCGCTACAATGTTGAGCATAATATAACCCCCGTCACCATAAAGAAGGACGTCAGGGATATACTTGAGATTTCCTCGAAAGAGGACAAGGATAAGGTAAAGGGCAGGAAGCTTTCCGCAAGGGAGCGTCAGGCTCTTATCGAAAAGCTGACCGCAGAGATGAAGGCGGCGGCGAAGATACTCGAGTTCGAATACGCCGCATATCTCAGGGACAGGATAGAAAAACTAAGGCAGGGCAAGTAACGAAAAGGGGTTCTTATGCAGAGAAATCTTGTTATAAAGGGTGCAAGAGAGCACAACCTTCAGAATATAGACCTGGAGATTCCCAGGGACAAGCTCGTGGTTTTCACGGGTCTGTCCGGCAGCGGCAAGTCCTCTCTTGCCTTTGATACGATTTACGCAGAGGGTCAGCGCCGCTATGTGGAGTCCCTCTCCTCATACGCCCGTATGTTCTTAGGGCAGATGGAAAAGCCGGACGTGGACTATATAGACGGCCTTTCGCCTGCTATTTCCATAGACCAGAAGACCACCTCCCGCAACCCCCGCTCCACCGTGGGTACGGCTACGGAGATTTACGACTATTTAAGGCTTCTTTATGCCCGTGTGGGCACGCCCCACTGCCCCGAATGCGGCAGGGAGATTAAGCAGCAGACCGTAGACCAGATTGTGGACAGGATACTCTCTTACCCGGAGGGCACGAAGCTGCAGGTCATGGCGCCCATTATAAAGGGCAGGAAGGGCGAGCACACTAAGGAGCTTGAAAGCGCAAAGAAATCCGGCTATGTCAGGGCGAGGATAGACGGGAATATCTATGACCTGTCAGAGAATATAAAGCTGGACAAGAACAAAAAGCACAATATAGAGATAATCATTGACCGTCTTGTCATAAAGGACGGCATTAAGAGCAGGCTTGCTGACTCGGTGGAGCTTGCCTCAAAGCTTGCGGCGGGTACTGTTTTGGTGGATATAGTCGACGGCGAGGAGCTTATTTTCTCACAGAACTGGGCCTGCCCCATCCACGGTGCGGGCATTGATGAGCTTTCCCCCCGTCTCTTCTCATTCAACAATCCCTTCGGCGCATGCCCCAAGTGTGCGGGACTGGGCTTTCAGATGAAGGTCAACCCCGACCTTGTAATACCAAACAAGAAGCTCTCAATCAATCAGGGGGCTATCAACGCCAGCGGCTGGAATGTGACCGATTCAAGCTCCATTGCTACCATGTATTTCAAGGGGCTTGCCAGACACTACGGCTTTTCGCTGGACACGCCCGTCGAGGAGCTGCCCCATAAGGCTCTGGATGTCCTTTTGTACGGCACGAAGGGCGAGAGGATACGCCTTGAGCGCACCATGGAATACGGCAGCGGCAAGTATCTTGCGGAGTTCGAGGGCGTGATAAACAACCTTGAGCGCAGATACAGGGAGACCTCCAGCGACTGGATGCGCTACGAGCTGGAGCAGTACATGTCCACGGCGGACTGCCCCGAGTGCGGCGGCGCAAGGCTCAAAAAAGAGGCCCTTGCGGTCACCGTGGGCGGCATAAACATCGACAGCTTTACGAAGATGTCGGTGGTGGATGCGCTGAAATTTATTGAGAGCGTCAAGCTGACCGACAGGGAAATGATGATTGCCGGGCAGGTTCTGAAAGAAATAAAAGAAAGACTGACATTCCTATCAAGCGTGGGGCTGGAATATCTGACACTTGCCCGCTCCGCAGGCAGCCTTTCAGGCGGCGAGAGCCAGAGGATACGCCTTGCCACGCAGATAGGCTCATCGCTTATGGGCGTTTTGTACATCCTTGACGAGCCGAGCATCGGCCTGCACCAGAAGGACAACGAAAAGCTCTTAAAGACACTTTTACGCCTCAGGGACTTAGGCAACACCCTGATTGTCGTCGAGCATGACGAGGACACCATGTATGTGGCGGACCATATTGTGGACATAGGCCCCGGTGCGGGCATACACGGCGGCAGGCTTGTCTGTCAGGGTACTGTCGAGGATATCAAAAACTGCGAGGAGTCAATCACGGGACAGTATTTGAGCGGCAAAAAGAGAATTCCCGTACCCGAAAAGCGCAGAAAGGGCAACGGGCTGAAACTTGTAGTCAGGGGCGCACAGGAGAATAACCTTAAAGATATAGACGTGGAATTCCCCTTGGGCAAATTCATCTGCGTTACGGGCGTTTCAGGCAGCGGCAAGTCCTCCCTTGTAAACGAAATACTCTACAAGCGGCTTGCGGCGGAGTTAAACCGTGCCAAGACCTTTGCGGGCAAGCACCGTGATATTGAGGGCATAGAGAATCTTGACAAGGTAATCAGCATCGACCAGTCCCCAATAGGCAGAACGCCCCGCTCGAATCCGGCCACATACACGGGCGTGTTTACGGATATACGCACCCTTTTCGCCTCCACGACAGATGCGAAAATCAAGGGCTACGCCCCCGGCAGGTTCTCCTTTAATGTTGCCGGCGGCAGGTGCGAGGCCTGCCAGGGCGACGGCATCGTGAAAATCGAGATGCACTTCCTTGCGGATGTGTTCGTGCCCTGCGATGTCTGCAAGGGCAAGCGTTACAACAGGGAGACCCTGGAGGTCAGGTACAAGGGCAAGAATATAGCGGATGTTCTGGACATGACCGTTGAGGAGGCTTTGCAGTTCTTTGGCAGCCTTCCGAGAATAAAGAACAAGCTGAAAACCCTCTATGACGTGGGACTGGGCTATATCAAGCTGGGTCAGTCGGCAACTACCCTGTCAGGCGGCGAAGCACAGAGGGTAAAGCTGTCCACTGAGCTTTCCAAGCGCTCCACGGGCAAGACCCTGTATATACTCGACGAGCCGACCACGGGCCTGCACATGGCGGATGTGCACAGACTTATCGATGTATTGCAGACCCTTTGCGATGCGGGCAACACGATAGTCGTTATCGAGCATAATCTTGATGTTATAAAGACCGCAGACTATATCATTGACTTAGGTCCGGGCGGCGGAGCTGGCGGCGGCACTGTCATTGCGACAGGCACTCCCGAGGAGGTCGCCAAAAACAAAAACAGCTATACAGGCGAATTCCTTGACAGGATTCTCAATAAAAAGGCATAAAAAGATGCGTCACCTTTCGGTGGCGCATTTCTTTACATGTGACATACCCGCAAAAATCAAAAAAAGCATTGCAGCCTTACGACTGCAATGCTTTAAGTCGGATTTTGTATCTGGTGTACTCCTAAAAGGGTCCCCCCGCACTGTTTAAGTGCATACAGCTTCCGGTCAGGAACGGGAGATTAGTTCTCCTCAGCTTCCTTTTTCTTTGCAAAGCACTCGCTGCAAAGAACTTCACGGTCATCACGTGGTTTGAAAGGAACTCTTGCCTCTGCTCCGCAAGACGAGCATACGGTCGTGAATATCTCACGCTCGCCTCTCTGGTTCATCTTGCGCGCTGAACGGCATTCCTTGCAACGCTGGGGCTCATTTACAAAGCCTTTCTCTGCATAGAACTCCTGCTCGCCGGCTGTGAATACAAATGTTGCTCCACAGTCCTTACATGTGAGTGTTTTGTCTTCGTACATTTTGCTACCTCGCTTGAATAAAAATAATTTGCCTCCGGACGGAATTGCACCGTCATCTTTGTGAACAACGCTCTGCTTTGAGCTACTCGGGCATATAAGAACAGCGCATAAGCTGTTTTTTTCAAGGGGTTGTGTTTTGTTTTCCTCAGCTTGCGCCGCACCCTTTGCAGTGCGTTGTCAACGGACTTTACGGTCAGTCCAAGCGTGGAGGCTATTTCCGAATAATCGTAACCTGCGAGGTAGAAGCCAAGTGCCTTTCGCTCTAACTCAGTTAGGTCGTGAATCAAGAATTCCGCTAAGAGTCGGGAATTCTCCATTGCTATATACCGCTCTTCGGGATTCCCGTTATCGGAGCTGTGGGAATCCAGCGGTTCAAGAGGAAGTGCATTGTTAAGAATCGAATGTTTCTGCCTTGTTGCCGCTCTCAATGCGGATTTAATGCTGTTCTCGATACAGACATTCGCATAGGTGTTAAAGGAAGCGCCCATACCCTGACGGTACGAAAAAACTGCGGACAGAAAACCGAGCATGCCTTCCTGTGACAGATCATCGCTATCTAAGGACACGATATTATAAGAAAAGGCAGCGTTTTTAATTGCATCGGAAAAAAGCTTCAGCAGCGAGTCCAACGCAGCCTTGTCGCCGCTTTGCGCCGAAAGCACAAGCTGCTCGACAGCAGTATTATCAAAGTCTGCCTTGCCACTCATCCGATTAACACTTCCTATATATAATAGTTTATGACTTGTGTTTTGTCAACTAAAATTTATCAAAAATTTTAAAAATTACCTTATTTTGCCAAAACCGCAATCAAAACACTCAAAACGCTGCCAAACATTAAGAGTGCAAGCACTAATGCTGTGATTTTGACGAGTTTTTTGTTCACTTTTTGCCTCCCGAATTTTAGTCAGAAATATTTTTTGTTAAAGTTACATAAATGATAATAGCAGACAAACGAAAAAAAGCAAATAAAAATCTTCCAAAAATGTGCCCTTAAACGGCGGATTTTGCCCCGAAATTTTGAATAATCAGTGCAAATATTCATATTTTATGGTATAATTTGCACATATACTACTGAAAGGTGCGGTACTATGGCAATAGTAAAGTTATACAGGGCTCCCAGTATTTTCGGCTACGGTGTAAAAATGCGTTTTGAGTTTGACGGGCTGGAGAGATGCAGACTCGGCTCCCAAGAAAGCGCCTTTATACTGTTGGAGGACAGACCCTATGTTTTTTCGTCCTGTCTGACAAATGTAAAAAACCTCACAGCGAAATCATTGATTTCAGCAAAAATAAGATTTGCATTGTATCTGTAAAGCCGAAATATCAGAAAAACAAGGTAAACGTTATATCCTTCAATCCCTCGGACACTGAGTTCTATCCCAACGTTACTGTTTTTAATACTCTGTTTGTGGATGAGACCCATAAAAAGTGGAGTCTTTATTCCGAATTATTCAAACATAATCCGAGAATCTTTGATTACACTGATTTAGTGGACTTTGAACTTGTTAAGGACGGCCACACAATAACCACAGGCACTACAAGCTTTAACGGCAAATATAAAGAGAATTTCTTCACCAGGGGCGGCAAAATTAAAGGCGGCGCATTATCTTCATCCAGAAGCGATTTTTTCTGCAGAAAGCTCGAGCTTATGATAACCGTTAAGGATATGTACGACCCTGTGATAAAACTTGACCTGCTCGGCGCTCCGGCAGATACGGGAACGGTGCACGGCGAAGTAA
>JAAYOZ010000011.1 GCA_012520115.1 Clostridiales bacterium
CAGGTTCTTCATCTCGGAGCTGCCTCCGACTGCAAAAAAGTTGTGAGCGCCCTGCTCCTCCTGCCAGCGGACATACTCGATATAGATATCGTAATCTATGCTTCTGTCCTCTTTAAAGGGCGTGAGTACCAGAGAGTAGACGCCGCCAAAGTTTTTTGCATGTTCAGATAAACTCATTTTAAAGACTCCTTTTATTCAGCTGTAATAAAATCAATTCCAACGCACTGAGGCTTCCCGCAGTGCGTTGGAGCAGTATTACTCTTCTATAATCATTCCGTAGTAGCGGGCATACCAGTAGGGCAGCAGGTATACGGTGCCGTCCTCGGCTCTGAGGCCTGTTCCTCTGTCCGCAAGGAAGGGGTTGTTGTCATACTTGTTCATGGGCTTTTCGTCATAGGGCAGGGGCTCTTTAAGCTGCCTTTGTCCGCCGAACAGCTCCTGACCGCAATCCCAGACGATCTCCGGACGAACGCTGTTGACTACCTTATGGTGAATCAGATCAAGGGGCAGCTCCTCAAGGCTCCTGACAGCATTTTCAAGGTCGCAATGCTCGCCCGTAAGTGCGCCGTACATGATGTTCCACAAAGGTGAACGCTCGGGGCGCTGGTCGTTCCAATGGTGCTTGAAGCCCATGAGATAGTACTGCCTGAGGGTCGGGTCCTGCTCATACCTTAACAGGGTCGTCATTGAAAGGAAGCCGAGGTTATCGTCGATATGAGAGGTGTTAGCGTCAAATATCTTATACTGAACGCAGTTAAGAGCATAATTTGACTTCCTGATAAGGCTCTCATATTCCTTCTGATACTTCTCGTCGCCTGTCATATGATAGACAACTTTGAGCATATTGAGCATCTCAAGGGAATTGATGCCTCTCTCCCAGAACCACTTTTCGTCGTGGTTAAGCTCCTGGGGACCCCAGTGCGCCCATGTTGTCGGCAGACCGTCGGCATCGCATAGGGTATATTCGTTCCTTAAGATATGGTCGACGATTTTTGCTAAAGCCGTACCGATTTCCTTCTTTTCCTTTTCGTCGGCGCAGAGGTCATAGTACAGTGAGAGGCCGAAGAAATGTCCGGTCATCTCGTCACTGGAGGTTTCGCCCTTCCACTCAAGGGGACCGTTTTCGTCCTCGGTCAGATGCCATTCGATATCGCCGTCACCGAAGCCGGGCTCGCCGGGACGCCTGTATGCCCTTGCGGTGAAGCCGTCGATACCCGTAATGCTCATAAGCTTGAGCATGGCTCTCATGCCGCGCCTTGCGGATTTGAGGGCTTCCTTGTCTTTTGTTGCTCCGTAGCGAAGTGACTGAGATGCCACATAGCTGCCGGTCCAGAGGCCATCGTTGTCGGTGATTTCGGGAGCGCCTGACTCTATATTGCCCTCCTCGGTAAGGCGTCTGTTGGTGGTGTAGCCCTCACGGTTATGGTATTTTTCGACCGTGTACTGATAGTATTCGGCCTTTTCGGAAAGGGACATGAGCTTAAACTCGATAGCGGCAAGACCCTTCTCCGTGCCGACATAGAGCATATTTCCGTCGTCGCTCACTGCGATGGATGTGACCTTGAAGTCGGGCAGCCAACGGTTGTAGCCGAGGAAGCTCTCCTTGGTTCCGTCTATGATGTAAAGGCCGATTTCGGTGCCGATATAGGCGGCGCCTGTCTTGCTGATGACTATTTTAGTAACGCTTGCTTTCGGCAGGGCATTAACCGTGTCGGGTGTGAGCCATCTGTTCCTGCCGTCATAAATCAGCACGCCGTTCTTTGTGCCGAGCCAGACATGGTTCCACTTGTCGGCGGCGATAGCGGTAAGCTCGTTTGTGGGGATAGCCGAGGTCTGAGAAATAATCAAAGCCCAGCGGGGACGCTTGCCGTGCAGTATCTGAAGGCCGAAGGAGCCTGCCGCAAAGACCGCATCCTCATGGAAGGCAGCAAGTCCTGCACAATCGGGGGTGTCGTTAGGCTCAATCCTTTCAAAAGCTCCGTTTTTGTTGGAGTAGAGAAGCTTTTCGGTAAGAACCCAGTCCACACCGTTATAATCGGTGGCAGCGTGGAGTACCTTGCCGTCAAGCTCTGTGGTACTTACAAGCTTACCGTCCTTAAATCTCAACAGCTGATTGCCGACGCCTGCGTAAACCGCTCCCTCTTTATCTGCATGGAGCATGGTGATGTAAGCGTCGTCTGCTTTAATGTCGACCGCTGTAAACTTCTTGCCGTCAAACTTAGAGAGTCCATTGTCAGTGCCGACCCAAAGTACACCCTTGGAGTCGATTACGGTTGCCGTTATTAAATCGGAAGGCAGACCGTTTGCCGCATTGTAAAATGTTCTGATTTTCTGTTTTGTTTTTTTAAGTTTTAATGAATATCCCTGCACTATCAGTTCTCCTTTTCCATTTTGTTTTCTTACTGTATCTGAGCACTTCGGATTGGCTAACAACCCTTAGTGCAATAGTTTACTTATAAAACTGGGGAAGGTAGGCTTTGTGAGCTTCCTTCATCTCCTCATAGCAGGCCTTTGCCTTTTCAAAGTCGCCGACAAGAGGATGAAGCATTAAAGCGTTTAATGCTGCGCTGTCGTCTCCGTTCATGCCGGCAATGACTGTAAGACGCTCATATGCTTTTACTATGCGCATAAGGCCGATGATATGCTCGTTATCAAGCTCGGGGAGCTTCACGGGCTTTGCGCCGTCCTTGCCGATTGCGGCTGCGATTTCCACAACATCGTCGTCCTTCATAAATGAAAGGGTGCCGTTGTTCTTGATGTTTACCACATGAACGTCGCCTGTATCGTTTGCAATCGAGTCGATTAAGGATACGGCTGCAAGCGAATACTTATGTCCGCCTCTTAAATCAAGCAGAGCGGGCTTTTCCTTAAGCTCCGTATCTGCATACATGGCAAGCAGCTCTTCCTCAATCTCCATGCAGACCTCTGCCCTGCTCTGCTCGTTCTCTTTAAGGTGTTCGAGCTTTGCGGCACGGTTGTAGAAATACTGAAGGTATGATGAGGGGATGCCTCTTGCTGCCTTAAGACATGAGATATCAAAGCCGTCGTCATGGATGTTTGCCATAACCTCGGGTGCAAAGCCCTCGTCAAAGAGGTTGTCGAGGTATTCCCTGCCGTCCTTTATGACGGAGGTTATCCAGCTTAAATGGTTAAGGCCGAGGTATGTTACGTCAGCGTCCTGACCTACTGCCTTCTTAACATCGTCAATCATATTGATAGGCACATTGCAGAGACCTAAGCTCTTTATGTCCGTATGATTCTGCAAAAACTCGGAGATTATGCCCGAGGGATTTGTAAAGTTGATAAGCCAGGCGTCGGGGCAATGCTCCTTGACCTTGTCCGCAATCTGCTTCATAACGGGGATAGTTCTGAGAGCCTTAAAGAAGCCGCCGATGCCGGTTGTTTCCTGACCTATAAGGTCATATTTAAGGGGAATTGTCTCGTCAAGGTGACGGGCGGGGAGCTTGCCCACTCTTATCTGAGTGACGACAAAATCCGCTCCGACAAGCGCTTCGTCAAGACTGTCAGTCATGGTGACCTCGCAGTCGATTCCCGCATTCTTCAGCATCCTTACGCAAAGGCTGCCGACTATGGTGCGCTTGCGCTCGTCAATATCCATAAGCCTGAGGCTTTTAAGGGCGAGTCTGTCCTTCGCCTTGATAAAGCCGTCCACAAGCTCGGGACAATAGGTACTGCCCGAACCGATAACGGCCACATTGATTTCTTTCACGGCAATCATCCTTTCTGATTTTTCGCTTTCTATTTATCTTCAAGCATCCAGTTAATGCAGCCTGTTACAGGGGGCACACTGAGTTTGATGAAGTTCAGCTTCTTAGTGCTCTTTGCCCTTGCCTTTTCCATAAGACGCTCGATATACATATCAGAAGGAAGCTTTGTATGTATGGAGCCGGAAAGCACTACATCGACCTCGTCATCGTCGAACTGCTGAAGCTTTGTATGGGCGGAGATGAAATCCGCTCCCCTGTCTGCCATTTCTTCGACAGATTCAAGGACAACCTCGTCGCCTGCGGCGGCTGCCTCAAAGAAAATGTCAATAAGGCCTCTGGTGTACTCATCCTGCTTTAGTCCCATAAGCATGGCGATTGTGGCAAGGAACTCGTCCCTCTCTGGTGCAACTGAGAATTTCTCAGAAAAGAGCTTTGTTATAAGGGACTTATGCTTTACAAGGCAGATTTCATCATAAACGAGCTTAAAGGCTCTGATGGCAACCCAGCTGCCGTTGCCGGCGTCGCCCGAAAGCTCGCCGAAGCCGCCTATCTGGAGCATATTGCCCCTGCTGTCAATTGAGTTGCAGCAGGTGCCGGTGCCGCAGTTGTAGCCGATTGCTGCCTTCTTGGTGGTGCCTGCCTTTGTTACGATGAAGCCGTCATTGTATATGGAAAAACGGTCATAACCTCTGTCAGTCAGCTCCTCGACCATTGCCTCGTGCTGATACGGGTGGTCGATGCCGGCAAGACCCATAAGGGTATGCTCGATGTCGCTGTACTGAAGGTTATTCTCTTCAAGCAGCTTTGTTATGCCCTCGACAATAATATCCGCAGCCTCTACAAATGAGCCCTCTAAATTCTCGTGGTTGCTGCCGCTTGTATATACGCTTGAAAGCAGGTTCTTATTCTCGTCAAAGAGCGCAAACTGTGTTTTTGTTCCGCCTCCGTCTACTCCGATATAATACTTCATTTTTACCCCCATATATTTATATTTTGGTCAGTATTTCCTCGTCCGTAAAGTATTCCTCGCAGACCTCGTCAAGGCAGAATATGCCCCTGCGGGTCGGCTCTCTGTCAATCCACATGCCGTTTGTGAAATCCGGCACGGGAACGGGCATGCTGCCCATGGCAACAGACTGCTCGGACAGATAGGTTACAGCCATCCATGCTGCGGTGTCATATACGTCGATGGGCGGCTTGTAGTTGTTCTTTGCGCTGTCAACAAAGGCAGCCATTATTAGAAAGTCCATTCCGCCGTGGCCGTATTTAGCCGCATTCTTCTTATGGATTTTCCAGAGAGGATGTGCGAATTCCTCCATATACGGGTCGAAGCTCTCCCACTCGTGGCGGGGGCTTCTGCCCTCTATATAAATCTGATTGCCGTCCTCCATCCATAAGCCCTTTGTACCCTGAACCCTTGCGTTTCTCGAATAGGGTCTCGGCAATGTGCAGTCGTGTATCAACGATATGGTTTCGCCGTTGGCGCACTTAATCATTGTTGTTGTGATGTCGCCCTGATTGAAGTTAAAGTTCGTAATGTCGTACTCTTCGCCCTTTTCTTTTTTAAGGAACTCATTTAAGCCCCTTGACTTTGACGACATGGATACAAGGGAGAGGAACCTGTTGCCCCTGTTAATGCCGATGAGCTTTGCAATCGGGCCGAGCTGGTGGGTCGGGTACAAATCGCCGTTGCGGCGCATAAAGTTATAAAGCCTGCCGTGGCGAATCTCTCTGCCGTAGGCAATCTCATCCCTTAAATCGTGCTCATAGCCGCCGGCAAGGTGGATTATCTCGCCGAAAACGCCCTTCTTGACCATGTTGAATATGGCCATTTCGGCCTGTCCGTAGCAGCAGTTTTCAAGCAGCATGCAGAACTTGCCGTTTTCCTCGGAGGCTCTGACCATCTGCCAGCACTCCTCCTCTGAGGCCGCACCGCCGACCTCAACGCCCACATGCAGGCCTGCTTTCATAGCGTCGGTTGCTATTCTTGCGTGTGAAATCCAAGTGGTGCAGACAAGAACTGCGTCAAGCTCTTCCTTTTCGAGCATCTCTTTATAATCAAGATAGCCGTTTACCTGATAACCCGAATAATGCTCGGAGTTTTTTACTATTTCAATACCGTCATCTCTTCTGTCCTCGTATATATCGCAGACAGCCGGACAGATAACACCCTTAAAGCGCATCATCAGCCTAAGCATGCCTGAGCCTCTGTGACTTATGCCGATGGCGCCGATACGAACCGTCTTTTCTGACATCCCAACATCCTCCAAATATTCGTTGCCTTATTTGCGGCAACACACCATTTAGTGTTGATTATAGCACAGGATATAGCAAAATTCCATAGTTTAGAGAGTTTTTTGAATTAATAAAGCGTTAATTAACGGCAATTTAAGGTGCCTTTGTTACATTGACAAAAGAGGCAATTAGTTATATATTTTTTTTATTAAAGTAAAGGGAGGGACGCTTTATGAAGACGACTGTTTTTACAAACGCAAATGTGGTTTTTTATGACAGAGTCAGGAAGTCAAACGTGGTCGTTGAAAACGGCAAAATCGCCGAAATTACGAACCGTTTTGATATTCCCGACGCTGATACGGTAGATTTAAAAGGTCTTTATCTTGCTCCCGGATTTGTGGATATCCATGTTCACGGCGGCGGAGGCTATTCCGCCATGAGCGACAATCCGGAGGATATTAAAAATATGTGCAAGGCGCACGCATTAAGGGGTACGACCTCGATTCTGCCCACTACCCTTGCGGCACCCATGCACAAAATCATTGCCGCAATCGATGCCATAAAGAAGGCATCGGAGGATTATGACTTTTCAACTATCCTCGGCACTCACCTTGAAGGCCCCTATCTTTCCCTTGAAATGAAGGGCGCTCAGAGCGCAGAGAACATACTTGACCCCGTAAATGTCAGCCCCTATGAGCTGCTCGACTACTGGAAGGGCATAAGAATGGTCGGCGCCGCTCCCGAAATCCCCGGCGGTCTTGAGCTGGGAAAGGAAATCGCAAAAAGGGGCATTGTCGCCTCGGTCGCCCACTCCAACGCAACCTTTGATGTAATCGACAAGGCTCTGAATTACGGCTATTCGGACGTGACGCATATTTACTCCGCCTGCTCGTCGGTGGTAAAAATCAATATGTTCAGGGTTGCGGGCGTTGTTGAGGCGGGTCTTGCCCTTGACGGATATACCACGCAGTTCATCGCCGATTTAAGGCATCTGCCCGTGGGCCTTATCAAGCTTATATACAAGGCCAAGGGCCCGGACAAAGCCTATGCGATTACTGACGGGCTTGAATTCGCTGCCTCTGATATGAAGGAGGGCACCGTTTACAAGCAGGAGAACGATGTGGCGGTAATCTATGAGGACAGGGTTATGAAGCTGGCTGACCGCTCAAGCCTTGCTGGCAGCGTTGCTACATGCAGTGACCTTGTCAGGAATATGTATAAAGAGTGTGATATCTCACTCGTTGACGCTATCAAAATGACATCCACAACGCCTGCAAGAGTTGTGGGCTTCGGAGACAGAAAGGGTCAGATAAAGGCGGGCTTCGATGCGGACTTTGCCATATTTGACGAGGACGTCAGCATCAAGGGCGTAGTCACGAACGGCAAGTTTATTATAAACAACATATAAATTTAAGTCAGGAAGGGAATTTATGAAACAGTACTTTAAAGACTCGGCGGTTGTTCTTTTTCAGGGTGACAGTATTACGGATTGCAGCAGGGACAAAAACGATATTCCAAGTCTCGGCAAC
>JAAYOZ010000059.1 GCA_012520115.1 Clostridiales bacterium
CACTCAGGATATGATAGAGCAGGGCAGAAGAATGGCAAAGGGCATACCCGGTGTTCCCGTTGTCAAGTTCGAGTTCGCCCGCAAGTTCTTCGACCGCTTAAAGAAGGACGTAGAGGGACATAAGCGCCTGCCCAAGTGGTGCGGCGAGCTGTATCTGGAGTTCCACAGAGGCGTTCTGACCACACAGGCCATTAATAAGCGCTACAACAGAAAGTCAGAGGTTCTGTATCAGAACATAGAAAACGCCGCAGTGCTTGAAAAGGCAGTCACAAACAGCGGCTTTGAAAGATACCCCTCAACGGGCATTGACAAGGGCTGGGAGATAATCCTTCTCAACCAGTTCCACGACATCATCCCCGGCTCCTCAATAAAAGAGGTTTATGAGGATTCCAAGGCTCAGTACGAGCAAATAACGCAGGACGGCGAGTATATGCTGTCAAGCTCACTGAGCAGAATCGCTAAGGGCGTTGCCGCAGAGGGCAGAGTGCTTGTCGTATTCAATACTCTGGGAAGCATCAGAAATGACATAGTCGAAACCGACGCACCCTTTGCAGACGACTTTACCTTAATCGATTCCGACGGCAGGACCGTGCCTTATCAGAGGACCTTTGACGGCAAGATAGTATTCTTTGCCGAGAATGTCCCCGCAAAGGGCTACAAGTCATACCTTGTAACCCCCGCACCCTATGCGGACAACAGCACCGCAGCCGTATTCAACGGCAACAAGGTCACCTCACGCTTCTTCAATATCGAGTTCGACGGCGATATGAACATAGAGAAGCTCTTTGACAAGAAAACGGGCAGGCAGGTAGCCCCCGAGGGCAAGAAGCTTAATCAGCTCATCGCCTATGAGGACCGCCCCTTCAACCACGACGCATGGAATGTCAACTGCTATTTCGAGGAGAAGGCAATCGAGATAAACGACGTTCTCAACGCACGGGTAATCGAAAACGGCCCCGTCAGAGCCGTTATGATGATTGTCCGCAGGTTCAGAAATTCGCTTATCACCCAGTACCTCAAGATTTACAACAATATTGACCGTATCGATGTTCAGAATGTGGTTGATTGGAAGGAGTCCCACCTTATAGTAAAGGCCCTCTTCCCGGTGGATGTAAACGCTGTCAAGGCAACCTTCGACATTCAGTTCGGCAATATCGAAAGAGCAACCCACAACAACACCCTCTGGGAGTTTGCACAGTTTGAGGTAGCAGCACAGAAGTGGGCGGATCTCAGCGACAACAGCTTCGGTCTTTCGGTGCTGAATGACTGCAAGTACGGCTACGATGTCAAGAACGGCCTTATGCGCCTGTCCCTGATTCGCTGCCAGAACCACCCCTTCAAGGGTCAGGACCAGCATGTCCACTACTTTACATATTCGATTTATCCGCACTCCGGCCCGGTTCAGGAGTCAGAGGTAGTCGCTCACGGCTATAACCTTAACTACCCGCTCTTAGCCTATGCCGGTGACGGCCTCGGCGATCTGCCCGCAGAGTTCTCGCTCTTAAGCGCAGAAAAGGACAATATCATAATCGAAACGGTCAAGAAGGCAGAGGACAGCGACGAAATCGTCATCCGCATGTTTGAAACATGGAACCGCCGCACAAACTGCGCTATCCATTTCGGCGTAAATGTGGAGTCAGCTGTCGAGTGCGACATGATGGAGGAGAACGAAAAGCCTCTGACCTTGACCACAAATGTTCTTGACCTCGAGTTCAGACCCTTTGAGATTAAGACAATCAAAATCAAAGTATAATTTACGCAAATAATTATTAATTAGAGGTGCTGTATGCTTAATCAAAAACAGATTGAAAGAATGTTAGGCAAGTTAAGGCGCTTTGAGCGCATGCTGGAGCCTTATATCTTCACAAAGGTCGGCGAGGTCGATTTCAAGGCTTATGTTGCCGATAAACAGTATCACACGATTCCCGACGACAGCCTTTTTGAGCCTGTCGAAAAGGGCTTTACCTGGTACGGCGAGGGCAAGTATTGCTGGTTCAAGGGCGAATACACGGTTCCGAAGGAGCTGGAGGGTCAGCCCTTATTCATCAAGCCCCACATGGAAGGCTATGAAGCAATGCTCTGGGTCGACGGCAAGGTCTCTGGCACCTTTGCGACCAAGATAGTCTACACCGGTCACGGCAACCACTACTGCGACATGATAAAGATGAACCCCGCAGCCGGTCAGAAAATCGATATTGCCATAGAGTACTACGGCGGTCATTACTGCATAGGCTGTATGCCCTTTAATGTAAGTCCCATTAAGAACTACAACTTTAAATACGAGGGTGCGGACATATGCGTCAAAAACTATGAGATTCAGGACTTCTATTTTGACCTTCAGGCACTCAATCAGCTTGCCGAGAGCCTGCCCGAGGACAGCTTCCGCAAGGGCGAGGTCATTAACTGCCTGTATGAAGTTCACAACAATGTATACTACTCAATCGACGATATCGATTGGAATACCTTAATGGAGGCCATAAGAAAGGTCTCCCCGCTTATGAAGAAAGTCCTCTCTGTCAGAAACGGCGAAGGCGCGCCCGAGGCAGGCCTTGTGGGTCACTCCCATATGGACACCGCATGGCTGTGGCACATAGGCGAGACAATCAAGAAGTGCGCCAGAACCTATTCAAACGCACTTTCATTAATGGAGCAGTATCCCGAATACAGATTCATCCAGAGCTCCTCCTGCCACAGCAATATGATTCTCAAATACTATCCTGAGCTTTTTGAGAGGATTAAGGAAAAGGTCAAGGAGGGCAGATACGAGCCCAACGGCGGCGTATGGGTAGAGTGCGACTGCAATATAACCTCCGGCGAGTCCCTTGTAAGGCAGTTCCTCTGGGGACAGCGCTTTACAAGAAAGCACTTCGATTACACCTCCGACTGCTTCTGGCTGCCGGATACCTTCGGCTATTCCGCCGCTATCCCGCAGATTATGAAGGGCTGCTGTGTCGACTACTTCCTGACGACCAAAATCGGCTGGAATGACACAAACACCTTCCCATATGACACCTTCTACTGGCAGGGCATCGACGGCACAAAGGTATTCTCCCACTTTAACACGACCCACCACTTCCCGAATGTTGAGGACTTAATCGACAGAGTTGATAAGGGACTCAAGCAGAAGTCCGTCACGAACAAGAGGCTTATTGCCTACGGCTTCGGCGACGGAGGCGGCGGCCCGCAGTTTGAGATGATAGAGCAGGCAAGGCGTGTTGAGGACACCGCAGGCGTGCCGAAAGCAAAGCATGTAAGCGTCAGCGAGTTTATGAGGGAGCTTGAGAAAACCGCCAAGAACCCCAACACATATAAGGGCGAGCTCTATCTTGAGATACACAGGGGAACGCTCACCAACCAGCACACGATAAAGAGAAACAACAGAAAAGCGGAGCTTGCATTAAGAGACCTTGAAATCCTTACCGTCGCAGATGCGATTAAGAATGACAAGGTCGCCGCCACAGACGAGATTAACCCCCTCTATGAAGAACTGCTTATAAACCAGTTACATGACATCCTGCCCGGCACGGGCATTACAAGGGTCCATGAGGAAAGCCGTGCCAAGATGGCAAAGGAACTGGTTTATAAGCA
>JAAYOZ010000060.1 GCA_012520115.1 Clostridiales bacterium
CAGAGCTGACTTCGCTGTATCCGACCAGGCCGCCTGTATGGTCATCACCCCTTATGTAGGATGTCTCCACGCCTATGTTTTCAATAGAAGCATCCTTTATAAGACCGAATAAGCCCTTACACTTAACAGTCTCATCATCAATATAATCAATATAAATTCCGCTGACTAAATGTCCGCCGCCGTCGTAGCTGCCCTGAAAGGCTTTCGAAAAAGAAGGGCTATAACCGTACTCATCATATAGCGGATAGCCGATAGGCAACCACTTGTGCGGTGACGAGTCAGGATCACTGCCTGTTATTATGCCGTTTTCGTCCGTAGCGAAATCATCCGGACTGTTAAGCACGATATCCGCCGTCTGCTTAAAGTGCTTTCCCTTGCTGTATTCTTCGAATGAATAAACATTTGAGGAAAGCTGCGCTAAGTCTTCAGCCGTTGCGATGATAAAGGGGTCGTCCTTAGTGCCCGAGCCTCCCGAATATGAGGCATCTTCATCTGCAGCCGGCAGCTGGCCGTCCCAGACGTCCCCTGATGCCAAAACAGAGACCGGCATAAGGGTCAGTATGAGAGCCAATGCCAGCAATACCGACAAACCTTTTTTGCATACCTTCAGCATAATACACCTCCGAAAATTCTTATTAGTATACTTTATAGTAAAATGGTAACATAATATATAAAATATGGCAATAATTTTATAATTTTTGTTAAAATGCCCAAAAGCTCCATGTTGCTTTCAAGTGTAAATCAGCAGAACATAAAGAGACCTGTTGCGGCACAAAACGCCCCGGGCATAGAGCACCCGGGGCATTTATAAATAGGAGAACAGATTATGTTCACAGACAGGGGATTTATGCGCATTAAGTAAAGAAAGGAAGTGAAAGGCAAAATCGAAGAAAGAAAAAGAGTAAACAAGGAATGAAAACTGAAAAGGAGAATGAAAACTTAAATCTACTGAGAAGAAAATTAATGCGCAAAAATCCCCTCTGACGTCATTATATCAGAGGGGAAGTTCCATTAATGGTACTTTACGGAGATTTATTTGAACAGATAAAGGGTGTATTTTCCGCCCTCTGCGGTCTCTGACACGGTGCAGAGGTACTTGCCGTCGGCGGTAATGTCAAGTGCGGTCAGGTATTTAAAGCTGCCGTTGTAATAAATCCTCGAAGCAAAGCTGCCGTCCTCGTTCATTTCAGAGAGGACTATGGCAGGAGCGGAGCTTGTCTTGCCACGCAGGAAAACACTCTTGCCGTCGGCGCTTATAAAGCCTATTTCCGCCTTAAAGCCGCTGTCGGAGATATTAAGTGAGAAGCTCTTGCCCGTGATTATGGAGTAAAGGGTGTTGTTCTGGGTATTAATGAGATAGTCGCCTGACCTTATGAAGCTGTCGTACTTGCCGGGGAATTCATAGAGCTTTTCGATATTCTTGCCGTCGTAACGCCTTACCTCCACCGCCGTTTTGTCGGCATTGTGGGCGAGGAAAATCACGCCCTTGTCGGAGTTCTTGGCGTACATGCCGAGTATATCCTTAACATACCTGTTGTTGTCGGTGTTGTTGCCGGAGCCGCCGCTCTTGAAAATATCAAGGGTCTTTGCGGTGTCATAAAGGTGATAATGTCTTGCGGAGAAGAATAATATACTGCTGCCGCTCTTATCCTTAATAACCTCGTCGGTCAGCATCGCATAGTCCGCACGGCCTGCGCCACGGTCGTCTATTGCCCTGTTCATAATGTACAGATAGCTTTTGCTGATGCCGCTCTCAAGGTCCACAAGGAACTGCTCCTCATACACCTTGTTATTGTTGTAAAAGTCCTCCTTGTCCGTGTCTATGAGAAGGAGAGCGGAGCTGTTCTTTTTATAGGCGGCGGGAACGCTGCTTATAACGGGAACGTTGATGACCTTAAAGAAGGCGTATTCGTAAATCTGCACATTCGCATCCATATTTGCGGTGAAAAGTCCGAAGCCGTTCAGAACGCCGTCTTTTCTGAGGTAATAGACGGTGGCCTTCAGGCTTTCGTTGCTGACGGTGACCTTAAGCTCCTTTTTTCCGCTTGCCTCAACTTCCGTAAGACCGCTTTCGGAAAGGGTGTAGAACTTAACAACGCCGTCGGTGGTGATTGTGTAATAAACGCCCGCAATATCAGTCTTTAAAAGCGGGGAAGCCGTTTCAGACGAAAAGTCGACGGCAGCCTCATATTCCGTTTCATCCACCTTGTCGCCGTTACCGTCGGTGACGGAGGGATTCTGGCCGGGCAGATTATTCTTAACTATTACAAAAACAGTCGTCAGCAAAACTGCAATAAAGGCAACTATGGCCGTGGTTATATAACTCTTTTTCAAGGCAAAGCCTCCTGTAAGCAAATTGAACACACAAGAAATGATACTTTAAATAGGCACTAAAGTCAATAAGACAGCGCCGCAAGCTAAAACTTAATCAAGGGGCTGACTCGTTATTTTGCCGCTCTCCCTCGAAATATAATAGAGCGTGCCGCCGGCAACTGACAGATTGCCCGCAGATTCGGCATTTATCCCCTCTGCTTTAAGGGCAGAGGTGCCGTTTTCATCTATGGCGTAAAGGCTGAAATCACTGCCTGTCCGTACCGCCGCATAAAGCTTCTCCCCATCCTTTAAGACCCTGATTTCAGAAGTATTTGAGGGTAGGGAAACTGACTTCGGCAGGACGTACCACTGCTTTATATAGTAGAGCTTGTTCGTCTTGGTCTGAACGACAAAGCCGCCCTCAAAGCCGTAAATGCCCTCAAAAACCACGCTCAGATTTATAACCCCGTCAGAGTATTTCTGCTTGTCTACTCTCAAATGGCGGAGAGTCTCGCTGTTGTCTGCGCCGACAATGAGCATGTCGTTGCCCTTGATTGCAAAGCGCCCCACATCCTTATAAACCTTTGTAACCGTCCTCAGGTCATGCCTGAACTCGATAAGAGTCGGGCCGCTTTTGACATAAAGCCTTGTGGGGGAGAGGGCAAAATCGCTTATAGCGTCAAAGCTTACACTGTCATCCTTAATGCTGTGCTTGTCAAAGATTTTTTCGCACTCGTCGCCGTTTATCTTAAAGACAGAATCCTTATGGAAGAAGTAAACACTCCCGCCGCTCTGATAAAGATAGCCCACATTATCACTTTCATAAAGCAGCTTCGCAGTGCCGCCTTCAAGTGAAACATATTCAATTCCCAAAGCAGTGCGGTAATAAAGCCTTCCGCCGCTGACAGCGGCAAAGGTGCTGTGCATGCCGATTTCAAATTCACCCGCCCTGACCCTGTCAATGCTCTCCTGCCTGTCGTATTCTTTCAGGGTCACCGCCTGAGTTTCCGTCGTGGTGCCGTCGGCTTCTTTTTTGCATCCGAAAAGAGAAAAAATCAAAAGCAGAGTAAGTATTAAGGCAAAAATCCTTCTTACTTTATTTGTCATTTTATATGTCCTCTCAATGCATTTTTATAAATACTTAATAAAATTTCAATAAGCCTTATCTGAATTATTGTACCAATAAGAGAGGGTTTTGTAAAGCAAAATGGCCAAAAGGCAATATCACTATATATTGTGGTTTTTTCCGGAAAATTTGTACAAAATCAATAGATATATTAATACTGATTCACAAATGTTGACTTTTGTCATATCATATTATATAGTGAAATCAGCGGTTTTTTTGTTAAAATTCACTGTCTTGGCTGATAGAAAAACATCTAATAATTATAACAAGTCTATTACGGGTGTCGCATCAGTTAAGACCCAGTATAGCCTTGTTTTTTTATCGAATTAATCGGTTTATCTGTGGAATATTATTATTAATTTTTGAAAGAAGTGATCTTATGAGCATTATCGATAACAAACGCACGGTAGAGATTAATGTTCGTGACTTCATTGTTGAGAATTACACGCCCTATGACGGCGATGAGAGCTTTCTTGCACCTCCTACGGAGAAGACAAAAAAGCTCTGGGAACAGCTCAGCGAGAAAATGAGAGAAGAACACGCCCGAGGCGGAGTTTATGATATCGACGAAAACACGGTTTCGACCATAACCTCACACAAGCCGGGCTATATTAACAAGGAGCTTGAGGAGATTGTAGGCCTTCAGACAGACGAGCCCCTCAAGAGAGCAATTATGCCCTTCGGCGGAATAAGACTTGTCTATAACGAGCTTGAAGCCTACGGCAGAAAGCTGCCCGAGGATATAGCAAACATTTTCAAATACCGCAAGACCCACAACGACGGAGTTTATGACGTATATACCGACGAGATGAGAAGGGCCCGCAAGTGCGGCATCATAACCGGTCTGCCCGATTCCTACGGCAGAGGCAGAATCATCGGCGACTACCGCAGGGTCCCCCTTTACGGCATTGCTGCCCTTATAGAGCAGAAGCAGGCCGAAAAGGCAGCGTTCGTGTTTGACGCTTTATGCGAAAGGGAAATCCAGCAGCGTGAGGAGCTCAGCGAGCAGATAAGAGCCCTTCAGGAGCTTGCCGAAATGGCCCAGAGCTACGGCTTTGACATCACAAGGCCCGCAGAGGACACCAAGGAGGCCATTCAGTGGCTTTACTTTGCATACCTTGCCGCCGTCAAGGACCAGAACGGCGCCGCAATGAGCATAGGCAGGATTTCCACCTTCCTTGACATATACGCAGAGCGTGATTTAAAGAGCGGCAGATACACAGAGGAGCAGATTCAGGAGCTTGTTGACCACCTTATTATGAAGCTTCGCATAGTCCGCTTCCTTCGCACCCCCGCCTATGACCAGCTTTTCAGCGGCGACCCCACATGGGTCACGGAATCCCTCGGCGGAATGTGCGTCGACGGCAGGCACATGGTCACAAAGATGACCTACCGCTTCCTGCACACGCTTGCAAACCTCGGTCCCGCTCCCGAGCCGAACCTTACGGTGCTCTGGAGCAGCAAACTGCCCGAGAATTTTAAGCGCTACTGCGCAAAGGTTTCTATTGAGACATCCTCGATTCAGTATGAGAACGACGACATCATGCGCCCGAAGTTCGGCGACGACTACGGCATTGCCTGCTGCGTTTCCGCAATGAGGATAGGCAAGCAGATGCAATTCTTCGGCGCAAGGGCAAACCTCGCAAAGGCACTGCTCTACGCCATTAACGGCGGACGTGACGAGGTCTACGGCATTCAGGTGGGCCCCGAATTTGCGCCTATTACCTCCGAATACCTCGACTATGACGAGGTGGTAAGGAAGTTCGACACCGTCTGCGACTGGCTTGCAAAGCTGTATATCAATACTCTTAACGTCATCCACTATATGCACGACAAGTACTGCTATGAGCGGCTTGAAATGGCGCTGCACGATGTGAATGTCCTCAGAACCATGGCCTGCGGCGTTGCGGGACTGAGCGTCGTTGCCGACAGCCTTTCCGCCATCAAGCACACAAAGGTAAAGGTCATAAGGAACGAGGAGGGTCTTGCAACGGACTTTGCAGTCGAGGGCGACTATCCTAAGTACGGCAACAACAATGACGAGGCAGACCAGATTGCGGTCAATGTCTTAAAGAACTTTATGAAGAAGCTGCGCAACCACAGGACATACAGGGATTCAAAGCCCACTTTATCCATCCTTACGATCACATCCAACGTGGTCTACGGCAAAAAGACAGGCTCCACTCCCGACGGCAGAAAGCTCGGCGAGCCCTTCGCCCCCGGCGCAAACCCCATGCACGGCAGGGACACAAATGGCTGCATAGCCAGCATGAAGAGCGTCGCAAAGCTGCCCTACGACTATGCGGAGGACGGAATCTCATACACCTTCAGCATCGTACCCGGGGCGCTGGGCAAGACTGAGGACGACAGAATAAGCAACCTGAAGGAACTGCTCGACGGCTACTTCACAGATACAGGCCACCATATCAATGTAAATGTAATAAACAAGGATGTGCTTATGGACGCTATGGAGAATCCAGAAAAGTACCCGCAGCTTACAATCAGGGTCAGCGGCTATGCCGTAAACTTTATAAAGCTCACTCGAGAGCAGCAGCTTGATGTTCTTCACAGAACCTTCCACGAGAGATTCTAAACAGTAAGCATGGTCGGAGAAAAACAGCTGAGGGGAAAGTGCAATGGGAGTTTTGGGCAGAGTACATTCGGTTGAGTCCTTCGGAACCCTTGACGGGCCGGGCATCAGATATGTCCTGTTTCTTCAGGGCTGCGCCTATCGCTGCCTGTACTGCCACAATCCTGACACCTGGGCTGTCAATGTCGGCAAGATAATCGACTCCGATGAAGTGCTGAAAGATATCCTGAGCTATAAGAATTTCATAAAATCAGGCGGCGTAACGCTCTCCGGCGGCGAACCCCTTCTGCAGATTGAGTTTGTAAAGGCCATACTCAAAGGCTGCAAGGAAAAGGGCATTCATACGGCCCTTGACACGGCGGGCAGCATACCCGTAGAGGCAAGCGCACCCGTCCTTGACCTTGCCGACCTGATACTGCTTGACATAAAGTGCTTTGACGACGAGATGAGCAAGGTCCTCACAGGTCACAGCAATAAGCGCACACTCGAAACTCTGAACTACTGCGAGGAAACGGACAAAAGGGTCTGGATAAGGCAGGTTTTACTGCCCGGCTACACTTTAAATTACAGAACCCTCGTGGGGCTTGCGGAGTATCTGAAGGACTTTAAATGCGTTGAACTCGTTGAGCTTTTGCCTTTTCACAAAATGGGCGAGTACAAGTGGGCGGCGCTCGGCTTTAAGTACGAGCTGAAAGATACCCAGCCTCCCACACCCGAAGAGCTTAATGAAGTCAGAAACCTGTTTGAAAGCAGGGGACTGAAGGTGCTTATGAAGGGATAAAATACTCTTTATTTTATCGGAAATTATGGTATAATAACGGCGAAATAATAAAAGGAGGCCAGAGAATGTACAATCTTTCTTGCTAAACTTTAGGCATAGCATATTCAGGCGATATATTCGCTCTCTTTGTTATGCCGTTTGCAGGAAAGTTTGTTCTTCAGGTCAAACGGTTTTGTGGCTCTTTGCCGGCTGTGAGAATTAACTTTCTTGCAGCCGATTTTTAATGCAGGAGTGAACAAAATGTCGCTTATAAACATACAAAATCTGACCTTCAGCTATGAGGGCAGCTATGACAATATCTTTGAAGACGTCAGCTTTCAGATTGATACGGACTGGAAGCTGGGCTTTATCGGCAGAAACGGCCGAGGCAAGACCACCTTTTTAAAGCTCTTATTGGGCGAATACGAATACAGCGGGACTATTTCTGCCTCCGTGGACTTTGAGTATTTCCCCTATATAGTCACGGATGAGGACAAAAACACCATAGACGCCTTAACCGAAATTCATCCGGACTTTCTCTACTGGCAGCTTCAAAGGGAGCTGTCCCTTCTTGAAGTGGACGAAAACGTGCTTTACAGACCCTTTAGCACCCTGTCAAAGGGTGAGCAGACTAAGGTGCTGCTGTCAATACTGTTCCTTAAAGAGAACAGCTTTCTGCTCATAGACGAGCCCACAAACCACCTGGACATGAAGGGCAGGCAGCTTGTGAGCAGGTATCTCAAGAGCAAAAAGGGCTTTATCTTAGTCTCCCACGACAGAGCCTTCCTTGACGGCTGCGTGGAGCATATCCTATCAATCAACAAGACGAATATCGAAATACAGAAGGGAAATTTCTCAAGCTGGCTTATAAACAAGGAGCGTCAGGACAAGTACGAAATCGCCGAGTCAGAAAAGCTTCGGAAGCAGGTAAAACGCCTTAAAGAAACCGCAAGGGAGAAGGCCGAGTGGGCGGACAAATCGGAGCGTGAGAAAATCGGCGGCGACCCGAGGAAAATTGACAATACCGTCGGGCGCAGGCCATACCTTGCGGCAAAATCAAAGAAAATGATGAAGCGGGCAAAGGCCATAGAGTCTCGGTACGAAAGCTCAATCGAGGAAAAGTCGAAGCTATTAAAGAACATCGAAAGCGCAGAGGAGCTGAAAATCCACAGGCTCGATTATCACTCGAACCGCCTTATAAGCCTTCGTGACATCACCGTCAGCTACGGAGAAAATACTGTCTGTTCGGGAATCACCTTCGACATCGAAAAGGGCGACAGGCTCGCCCTTCAGGGCAGAAACGGCTCGGGCAAGTCAAGCATAATAAAAATGATAATGGGGGAGAGCATTCCCCACACGGGCACCTTTGAAAAGGGCAGCAACATCATAATCTCATACGTCCCGCAGGACAGCTCCTTTTTAAAGGGCAGCCTGTCTGACTTTGCAGCAGAACACGGCATCGACGAGAGCCTCTTTAAGGCAATCCTCAGAAAGCTGGATTTTTCCAGAAGCCAGTTCGATAAGAACATGCAGGACTTCAGCGGCGGGCAGAAGAAAAAGGTGCTGATAGCAAAGAGCCTTTGCGAAAAAGCCCACCTCTATATCTGGGACGAACCGCTTAACTTCGTGGATGTAATATCCCGCATGCAGATTGAAGAATTACTGCTGTCCTTCAACCCCACGATACTTTTTGTGGAACACGACAGGGTATTCTGCGAGAAAATCGCCAATAAAACTGTAACGCTATGACAAAAGGGCTAAGCTCACGCTTAGCCCTTAAAATATAAGACTCGTAACGGCAGAGACTATAACAACGGTTACGGCTATAAAGAAAACAGAGGCACCCACAACCAACGCCGCACCCGCCAGAACCTCATATTTTATTAAGAAATACAGAATAACCATTACCGCAAAGGAAATAAGCTAAAGCATCGCCCGCCCGAAGGTAGTGTTTTTATAGGAGTTGCCCTCCATTTTCTCATAGGCACGCTTTAATATGCTTTGCCGCTTCTTATACCTTCCGACAGGCATCGATTCCCCGCCCGTCATATCCTCAAATATGCTGAAGGCAAGAAATCTCTCTGTCATGTCAATCTTACCGTCCCCGTTAAAGTCGAACATTTTATGCCCCCCTTTTCAGCCTTCTATAAACATTATATGCCAGACCATGACCCATTATAGGGACACAAAAATAGGGCAATCCAAAAGGAAAGCCCTGTTAGTTTTATTGCTGCTTATTTCAGGAATATCTCGATTACGGGGACTATCTGATTCGGCTTTACGACGGGCAGTTTTACTATGATATCCTCGCCCTTTTCACTCCAGAAAAGCTCCGAAGCGTCGTGCAGGAACTGCATATAGTCGACCTTGCCGGCAAGTCCCTTCAGCCTTAAAGCCACAAAGGGGTATGCGTAGATATGGGCGTACAGCACCTTGCCGTTCTGTGTGTAACGGACATCCGGCGAAGCCTCAAATTCGCTCTGTGTGCAGCCGTAGATGCTCTTTGAATTCAGGCGCATCCACTTGCCGATTTGTTCAAGGGCATAGTCCGCTCTGTCGTCAAATATTCCACGGGCGGTGGGACCTACATTCAGAAGCAGGTTGCCGCCGCAGGAAACAGTATTTATAAGCATCCTGATAAGCTGCTCCGGTGACTTCCATGTGGCCTCGTCACGATGATAGCCCCATGAGCCGGAGAAGGTCTGGCATGCCTCCCATACAACACGCTGACCCTTGTCGTCTGTGATCCAGCTTTCGGGCTGGTACTGCTCGGGAGTCCACAAATCCTGCTCGATTTCGGTTCTGTTGTTGATGATGATGCCGGGGCAGAGCTTTCTTGCGGTGGCTATAAGCTCCTCTGCGCCCCAGTCGTCCTTGCCCTTGCCCTTCATGCCTTTGTATACTTCGCCTGAGTATGAGAAGTCAAACCAGAGTATGTCAATCTTGCCGTAATTGGTGAGCAGCTCAGTGACCTGATTCTTCATGTACTCCCTGTAACAGGCCATATCCCTGCCCTTATTTTGCTCCTCGATGTTGTCGTCGTCACGGCGGGGATGCTTTCCGTCAATAGTGAAATCGGGATGATGCCAGTCGATAAGAGAGTAGTAAAAGCCCACTTTCAAGCCCTCAGACCTGAAGGCCTCGACAAACTCTTTAACAAGGTCCCTGCCGATTTTGGTGTTCGTTGCCTTGTAGTCGGTGTACTGCGAATCAAAAAGGCAGAAGCCCTCGTGGTGTTTAGAGGTAAGAACGGCGTACTTCATGCCCGCAGCCTTGGCCTTTTTAGCCCATTCTCTTGCGTCATAGAGGTCGGGATTGAAGTATCTGAAGTATTTGTCATAGTCCTCGTCGGTAATTCTCTCGATGTTCTTAATCCACTCATGCCTTGCGGGCAGGGCATAGAGACCCCAGTGGATGAACATTCCGAAGCGGTCATGTGTAAACCAGGCAGTATCGCCGGGAGTTTTACGAATGGTGTCCGTTACTGACATAATTAACCTCCGATAAGTTTTGTTACTTAAATTAAAGACCATTTCGCAGAAATATTCAAGAGTCATTTAATGAAGAGATAACAAACGTTTTTCCAAACCAAAGTATCTTCAAAACCTCGCCCTCCGCCCACCGTCAGCCGTCCGCCTCGCCCTCCGCCCGCACCCCACCCCGCCCGCCCGCTGCGAGGCGCACATCCTCACTCGAAGCACACCCGCCCCGCACCACTCGCCACACC
>JAAYOZ010000061.1 GCA_012520115.1 Clostridiales bacterium
CGAGGGGAGCGGACAGCTCCGCCCACCGTCTCCGCCTATTTCTTTCACCTCTTGCGCCGTACGAGAGCGACACCCCGCCACCGCACGCCGTTTACTCCACCCACCTGCCTGCCTTGCTGCAATGGGGAGAGGTGAGCGAAAAAACCGCCGCCCTGCCGCACGGGGCTAATAATCCGCCGTCCCCGCCCCTTTTTTTTTCGTTCTTCGCCACCGCCCGCCTGCTGTTGTGGGAGGAAGTCCCCGCCGAAGCCCGCACGACGAGCAATCTCCCCGCACCTCGCCCCGCCGCTCGCACGACCCGCCGGCGAGGGAAGAAAATCGTCAAGAGTGAGCGTGAGCCAAGCCTCGCCCGCACACTTTTATTCCATTTGGTCTCATCTGAAATATTTTATTCCCCAAAAGTGATAAATTTTTTGATTTTGGGGAATATTTATGGTATAATCATTGCGAGGTGAGAGAAATGAAGCTGATAGAACGACCGGAATATCTGCAAAAACTTGAAGCTGTAAAGGGAACTCCGGATATAAAAGTTATAACCGGTATTCGGCGCTGCGGTAAATCCAAACTGCTCGAGGCTTTTATAGCAAAGATTACTCAAAAGGAAGCAAATGCCAATATAATTTATATTAATTTCAATGACGACAGATTTGAACCGTTAATGGAGTATCACTCTTTATTGGATTATGTCAAAGACAGATATATCAGCGGAACAGTCAATTATTTATTCATTGACGAAATTCAAATGTGCAGCGGTTTTGAGAAAGCAATTAACAGTCTTCATGCGTCGGAAAAGTATGATATTTATATTACCGGCTCCAATGCGTTTTTACTGAGCAGTGATCTGGCTACTTTGTTCACCGGACGCACCTATGAAATAGAAGTCTACCCCTTTTCATTTAAAGAGTTCGTGTCTTACTATGAGCTCGCAGATACACAAGAAGCATATCGCAGGTATTTGCTTGAAGGCGGGATGCCCGGTTCATATGTTTATCATACAGATATCGATAAACGAAAATACATCCGAAATGTGTTTGATACTTTGATTTTACGGGATATTAAGCAGAAATACAAAGTCAGGAACATTGATGTTCTTTCCACGCTTACCGATTACCTTACAGACAATATCGCAAATCTCACATCTCCTCGCAAACTTACAAAAGAGATAAATGCAAAGGGCGAAAAGGCCGATCATAAAACAATCAGCAAATATATTGAGTATTTGTGCAGGGCGTTCGCATTTTATAAGGTCCGCAGGTATGACATTCAAGGTAAAAAATACCTGTCAAGCACGGAAAAGTACTATTTAGCCGATCATTCCTTCAAATATGCGAAACTCGGCACAAAGAATATGGACTTCGGCAGGTCTTTGGAGAATATTGTTGCACTCGAATTATTGCGGCGCGGATATGAGCTTTATGTTGGGATTCTATATAAAAAGGAGATCGACTTTGTAGCTATAAAAGGTAATGAAAAGTTGTATATTCAGGTATCAAACAGCATCGAAGAAGAGAAAACAAAGGAAAGGGAGTTGGCTCCTTTGAAAGCAATTAAAGATGCGTATCCCAAAATTATCATTACCAGAACCGGATATCCTGAATATGATATTGACGGAATACGGGTAATCGATATTGCTGATTGGCTTATGCGGTAAAATGCGAAAGAGAAAAGTTCCTATTCCCAAATTCGAAAAAATACTCACTTTTGGGGAATAGCAATGAGCATCTTTTGAGAACGGTAATCTTTCTCTTTCTTTTGGCACCGTGCGTTCGCTAATGTAGTGGACAGTCCCAAACAAAGCGCAAAAGAAAAAGGCAAGCTATTAAGCTTGCCTTTTCCTATATAAATCTTTAAAGAACAGTCTTAGAAAACTCAACAGAGTTCTAAACCGGACTTTCTTAATTAGGCTTCAGTCTTCGGCTCATAGTAATCCTTGAGCCTTACGAGGCTTGCATACTTATCCTTAGCGTATCTCTCGGATGCTGCGAAGAGTGCCTCTGCTCTTTCGGGCATAGCCTTCATAAGCGAAGCGTAACGTACCTCGTTGAGCAGGAACTCACGGTAGTCAGCCGTCGGAGCCTTGCTGTCGAGTGAGAACGGATTCTTGCCCTCAGCAGCAAGCAGCGGATTGAAGCGGAAGGTATGCCAGTAGCCGGACTCAACAGCCTTCTTCTCCTCGGCAATACCTGCCGTCAGGCCGCCCTTAATGCCGTGGTTGATGCAGGGGGCGTAAGCGATGATGATTGAAGGTCCGTTGTAGCTCTCGGCCTCCGTAATAGCCTTGATTGTCTGGTTGTAGTCGGCGCCGATAGCGATCTGTGCTACATAGACATAGCCGTAGCTCATGGCTATCTGAGCAAGGTCCTTCTTCTTTCCGCTCTTACCGGCAGCAGCAAACTTGGCGATTGCGCCTGTCGGAGTAGCCTTGGAAGCCTGACCGCCCGTGTTGGAGTAAACCTCAGTATCGAATACGAGAATGTTTACATCCTCGCCGGCTGCGATTACATGGTCAAGACCGCCGAAGCCGATGTCGTATGCCCAGCCGTCGCCGCCGAAAATCCATACGGACTTCTTGGCAAGGAAGTCGGCGTCGTTCATAATCTCAGCTGCCGCTGCCTTAGCGTCGTCGCTGCCCTTCTGAGCATCGGAGAGAGCTGCAAGCAGAGCCTTAGAAGCTGCGGTGTTCTCGCTGCCGTTCTCCTTGGTCTCGAGCCACTTATTGGCGGCCTCGGTGAGTGCCTCTGTGATATTCTCATCGGCAAGAAGCTTTACGCACTCCTCAAGCCTGTTTCTGATTTGAGTATTTGCAAGCATCATGCCGTAGCCGTATTCTGCGTTGTCCTCAAACAGGGAGTTTGCCCATGCGGGGCCCTTGCCCTCTTTGTTGACGGTGTAGGGTGTGCTGGGTGCGCTGCCGCCCCAGATTGACGAACAGCCCGTAGCGTTGGCGATATACATTCTGTCGCCGTAGAGCTGGGTAACAAGCTTTGCATAGGGAGTCTCGCCGCAGCCTGCGCATGCGCCGGAGAACTCAAGTAAGGGCTGCTTGAACTGGCTGCCCTTAACGGTTGTGGGCTTGAACTTCTCAAGGACCTCAGGCTTGTCGGAAAGTGTAAGGCCGTAATCGAAGTACTTCTGCTTCGGGAGCTGCTGCTCGATGGGCTTCATCTCAAGAGCCTTTGCGCCCTTCTTGCCGGGGCATACGCTGGCGCATGAGCCGCAGCCTGTGCAGTCGAGCGTGGAAACGGTGATGGAGAAGTTAAGTCCGGGAACGCCTGTCATCGGAAGTGTCTCCATGCCCTCGGGAGCGTTTTTGAGCTCCTCCTCGTTTGTAACGGCGGGACGGATAACGGCGTGCGGGCATACATAAGAGCAGAAGTTACACTGGATGCAGTTTTCGGGTATCCAGTTCGGAACATCGACTGCGATGCCTCTCTTTTCAAAGGCTGCGCTGCCCTGCGGGAAGGTTCCGTCGGGAGAATCCTTAAAGACTGAAACAGGCAGCTCGTCGCCCTTCTGAGCGCTGACGGGGTTAAGAACATCCTCAACGAACTTCTTCAGCTCGGGACGGTCTGTCTTAACTTCATGAACGACAGCTTCATCAACAGCGTCTTTCCACTCTGCGGGGACCTTAACCTCAACTGCGCTGTCAATGCCCTTGTCGATAGCGGCGTGGTTCATGGCGACAATCTTCTCGCCCTTCTTGCCGTAGGAGCGGGTCGCTGCGTCCTTCATCAGCACGACGGCCTTATCAACGGGGATAATTCCGGAGAGCCTGAAGAATGCGGCCTGAAGAATGGTGTTGACCCTTCCGCCGAGTCCCAGTTCCTTAGCTATCGAGGTAGCGTCGATTGTATAGAACTTAATATCGTTCTCTGCGATATACTTCTTCATCTTTGCGGGCAGGTGATGTGACAGCTCGTCCTCGCTCCAGCCGCAGTTAAGCAGGAATACGCCGCCCTTCTTAAGGTCCTGAACCATATCATATTTATCAACATATGACGGGTTGTGGCAGGCGACAAAGTCAGCCTTGTTGACATAGTAGGTTGACTTAATGGGCTTCTTGCCGAAGCGAAGGTGAGAAATTGTTACGCCGCCGGACTTCTTGGAGTCGTATGCGAAATAGCCCTGAGCGTACATATCGGTGGTGTCGCCGATAATCTTAATGGAGTTCTGGTTAGCACTGACGGTACCGTCTGCGCCCAGACCCCAGAACTTACATGAATGTGTGCCCTCGGGAGTGGTGTCAACATGGTTTGTAAGGGGCAGAGAGAGATTTGTAACGTCGTCGTTGATGCCGACTGTGAATCTCTTCTTCGGCTCGGAAGCCTTCATGTTGTCATATACTGCGAATACGCAGGAGGGGTTTGTATCCTTTGAGCCGAGACCGTAGCGGCCTGAAAGAATCGTAACATCCTTAAACTTTGAGTCATGCAGAGCTGCAACAACGTCAAGGTATAAGGGCTCGCCCAGTGAGCCGGGCTCCTTTGTCCTGTCAAGTACGGAGATCGACTTAACAGTCTCGGGGATAGCTTCGATAAGGTGCTTTGCGGAGAAGGGACGATAAAGGCGAACCTTTACAAGACCGACCTTTTCGCCGTTTGCGTTGAGATAGTCTATTGTCTCCTCGATTGTGTCGCAGACCGAGCCCATTGCGATGATGACTCTGTCGGCGTCGGGAGCGCCGTAGTAGTTAAAGAGCTTGTAATCCGTGCCGGCACGCTTGTTGACCTCTGCAAGATAATGCTCTGTTGCAACAACAACGTCGTCATAGAAGGGGTTGGAGGCCTCTCTTGCCTGGAAGAAGATGTCCGGGTTCTGAGCGGAGCCACGAAGTACCGGACGCTCTGGGTTGAGAGCACGGCGGCGGAATGCGTTTACGCAGTCCATGTCGACCATATCTCTGAGCTCGTTGTAATCCCAGACGTGAATCTTCTGGATTTCGTGAGAGGTACGGAAGCCGTCAAAGAAGTGAAGGAACGGAACACGGCTCTTGATTGTTGCAAGGTGAGCAACGGCGCCGAGGTCCATAACTTCCTGAACGTTGCCGGAGCAGAGCATTGCATAGCCTGTCTGGCGGCAGGCATAGATGTCCGAATGGTCGCCGAAGATGCTAAGCGCATGGCTTGCAACCGCACGGGCCGAAACGTGGATAACGTTCGGTAAAAGCTCACCGGCGATTTTATACATGTTGGGAATCATGAGAAGCAGACCCTGAGAAGCGGTGTAGGTAGTTGTAAGTGCGCCTGCTGCGAGGGAACCGTGAACAGCACCTGCTGCGCCTGCCTCAGACTGCATTTCCGCAACTCTTACAGTCTGTCCGAAAATGTTTTTCACTCCGTCAGTGGACATCTTGTCGGTTTCTTCCGCCATGTCCGAGGAGGGAGTGATAGGATAAATCGCTGCAACTTCGGTAAACGCATATGACACATATGCGGCCGCAGAGTTACCCTTTAATGTCTTCATTTTTCTGGCCATTTTATATTGTTTCCTCCTGTATTAATTTGCCGACTGTTAAACGGTAAAGTGTGACCCGCTTATAAGCATGTCCAGCTCCAAATGAAAAGGAAATGAACACGCAAATACGGCGGAACTCAAAACTGCAGGGAGCAATCTTGCTTTCCGACCGTTATTTTTATAACAAAAATAGTTTAACACCTTTTTCTTATATTGTAAATACGATTTTCATACTTTGCATATTATTGCGGAAAAAAGTGATTTTTCAATAAAATTATCCGAAATCAGCTTAAATTTTGTGCGATTTTAAGGACTGTATAGTTATTTCCTTTTTGATGCTCCTTATTTACTCAGGCTCTCATAAAATCAGCGCAAAAGTATAAAAATACGCCTTGTTTCCGCCGAATTGGCAGTTCTTACAATTGCGTTATGCATAAAATGCCAATTCTTATATTTAATTCCCCGCACCCTGATTTCATTTTTAATACAATATTTGCCATTTAATGCAATTAAATTACATAAAATGACATATTGATTTCAGCAGAATTTTGTAAAAAGTATAAAATTATCTGGTAAAATGCGCTGTGCTTTGTCGCTTATTACAAATTGTATACAATGGGAATTTATCCGTTGTTTTTTTAGAAAAATAGGGGTACAATACTCATTGCTTAAAAGTTACGGTTTTAAGCGTTATTTTTGCTGATTTTGAATGCAGCGAAGTTTTGAAGGGGCAAATCATTAATCAGTACATAGCAAGGGTTATCAGTGACACAAAAAAGAAGTATGCAAACGAGCCTGAGTTTTTACAGACGGTAGAGGAGGTTTTCACCTCCCTTGAGCCTGTAATAGCAAGGCATCCCGAATACGAGAAGTACAATATTCTCGCCCGCATGGTTGAGCCCGAGCGTTTCATTTCCTTCAGAGTATGCTGGACAGACGACAGCGGCAACATCAGAGTAAACACCGGTTACAGGGTGCAGTTTAACAGTGCGATAGGCCCGTACAAGGGCGGACTCCGCTTTCACCCCTCCGTTTATCCCGGCATAATAAAGTTCCTCGGTTTTGAGCAGGTCTTTAAAAACAGCCTTACGGGCCTGCCCATAGGCGGCGGCAAGGGCGGCTCGGACTTTGACCCCATCGGAAAAAGCGAAGGCGAGGTAATGCGCTTCTGTCAGGCTTTTATGACAGAGCTTTACCGCCATATAGGTCCGGACACGGACGTTCCCGCAGGCGACATAGGCGTCGGCGGCAGGGAAATCGGCTATCTCTTCGGACAGTACAAACGAATCAGGGGCAATTTCGAGAACGGAGTATTCACCGGCAAGGGACTTGAATACGGCGGCTCCCTGCTTCGTCCCGAGGCTACGGGCTTCGGAGCAATATATTATACAAACGAGGTGCTTAAACACTTCGGCGACAGTCTTGAGGGCAAGACCATAGCTATCTCCGGCTACGGCAACGTGGCATGGGGCGTTGCGGTTAAGGCAACCCAGCTCGGCGCAAAGGTCGTAACTATCTCCGACCCGACGGGCTATGTTTACGACAAAAACGGCGTAAACACACAGGAAAAATTCGATTACCTTAACAGACTTCGCTATGTGGGCGACGTACAGCTCTCGGACTATGCAAAGGAGTTCGGCGCCTCCTTCCATCCCGGCCAGAAGCCGTGGGGCGAAAAGGTCGACATCATCATGCCCTGCGCCACGCAGAACGAGGTCGACATGGAGGATGCAAAGAAAATCGTTGCTAACGGCGTAAAGTATTACATCGAGGTTTCAAATATGCCCACCTCCAACGGCGCTCTCGGCTACCTCTCCGAAAATCTCAGGGCAGTCGCTCCCTCAAAGGCGGCCAACGCAGGCGGCGTAGCGGTCTCCGCCCTTGAAATGAGCCAGAACTCCGAGCGCAGAAGCTGGACTGCAGACGCTGTCGACGAGCTTTTGATGGAAATTATGAAGAACATACACTTTAACAGCGCAAGGGCCGCAGAGGAGTACGGCTTCGGATACAACCTGATAGCAGGTGCAAACATAGCAGGCTTTAAAAAGGTTGCGGATGCTATGATAGCACAGGGAGTTTACTAAGCCTTAAGGCGCAAACCGAATAAAAAAAGCCGAAGATGATTCTTCGGCTTTTTTTGCGTCCTGAAAAGAAAAAAATTCTGTCTTATTGTTTACATTTTTGGAGCATTATGGTATTATATGGGCGAGAGAAGAAAAAAGGAGAATGAGAATGAGAATGGGAAGGGATACTTTTAAACGGTTTGTTATTTTTCTGACCGCACTCTTACTGTCGGGTGCCTTTTTCGCCACCACCTTTGTTGTAAAAAAGACTCATGAAGACAAAAAGTTTGAGGAAGCCCTGTGCTGCGTCAACGTGCAGCAGGTTTGTGAAATAGATTAGCGCCGTGTATTCCGCAAAAGCCATACAAGTCAGCAAAGAAATCTTTGCTGATTTTTTTTGCGCTTTTTACCGAATCTTAATACTTTTATCGCCTTTTTCTTTGAAATTTTCCCCTACAATAATCATAAGGAAAAATGTTTGCCCGTGACAATATTTTATTTTTATGTATAATTAAGCTAAGCCGGTAAAACCGCCGGAGGGCGGCAGGGGCTTAGAATAGGGACAGACAACTGTCTTTGGGAGGAAGTCTTAATGTACAATGTTCTTGTTTGCGATGACGACAAGGCCATACTCGACGCATTGGAGATATATCTGAAGCTGGAGGGCTACAACGTCCTGAAGGCGGAAAACGGCGACAAGGCTTTAAAGATTGCAGCCGAAAACGAAATCCACTGCATGATACTGGACATTATGATGCCCGGCACCGACGGCCTTAGGGCGACTCTCAAGCTTCGTGAAACAAACAATATTCCTATAATACTTCTCTCGGCAAAGAGTGAGGACAGCGACAAGATTACGGGGCTGTCTTTCGGCGCCGACGACTATGTGACAAAGCCCTTTAATCCCCTTGAGCTTATGGCAAGGGTAAAATCACAGATAAGACGCTTCACGTCCCTCGGCAGCATCGAAATCAAGGAGGACGTGCTTGTAAACGGCGGCCTTGTGGTTGACCTGAAAGCGCATGAGGTCACCGTCGACGGCGAGCCGGTCAAGCTGACCGCCACAGAATACGGCATAGTGGAGTGCCTTATGCGGAACATGGGCAGGGTGCTTTCCACCGCACAGATTTACGAGGCGGTCTGGAACGAGCCCTTTATCACGGGCGAAAAGACCGTGACGGTGCACATAAGGCGCATAAGGGAAAAGATTGAGATTAACCCGAAGGAGCCCCGCTACATAAAGGTCGTATGGGGCGTGGGATATAAAATAGAAAAGCAGTAAATCTACCGGGAAGGGCAAAGTGTACATCTTACGCTTAAAGCGTTATTACGGAGGCTAATTATAATGAAGGGCAAGACATCTTTTGGTTTCAAGAGGACCGTATTTCTTTGCTTTGTACTGGTCGTCTATCTGATTACCTCCATGGGCTTTACGCCCCTCTTAAAATCCGTATTTGTATATAACCTGCCCTCTCCCGCAGGCACCGCCTATACGGACACACGCAGATTCTACGAGCAGTATATCGAGTATGCGAATATGCTCACCACCTATTTAAAGCACAAGGACAAGGAAATAACCGTCGACTCGGAATCTTTTGTCGCTTATGCCATAGAGAACGGCATACAAAACTCGATAAAGGACAGGTATGAGGAATATATCGCCATGCTGAAGCTCGCAAGGATATTCGGCGAAATAGAGAGAGCTGTCGGCAAGGCTGAACCTTACAGCAAGGTCTCCTATAATGCCTTTGTAACCAAGCTCTTCGGTCAGTCATTCAGTGACGGCAATTTGCACACCACACATCCTGAGCAAAGATACGCAACCGAATACCATGAAACTACCGAGCCGTCGCCGACCAAAGTCCCCGATGAGGTAAGCGACGATCTGAACATCGGTGAAACGGGCGACGTCCAAAGCAGCGAAAAGATAACCGCCTTTATAATAAAATACTCAGTGACCCTGCCCGACAAGCCCGACACGGACAATATGAGCCGTGCCGAGGAGCTTCTGGAGCAATACTATAATGCCATAAACAAAGATTATTACTCGTTCGACGACTTAGCAGACAGCTTATATAATCTCTATTCGGACACCGTGCAGCTTTTTTCCGAAAAGGAGCTTATAAGGGATTATTCAAGCGACAGCATCGACGACTATTATTTTGAGCGGATGCAGAATACCGAGCTGAATATCTTAAACAATTTTAAGGCCGGCTTCGAAAACGCAAAGCAGGGCGTAAACAGTTACAGCAACTTCAAATACATCTTATATGACAAGCTGACGGGCAAAACGGAGAGCAATTTCTATGAGGGAAGCATTAAGCCCGAAAACCACCTCGACATAGGCGATGCAGCCGCAGATTTCTCGTGGATGCTTGTTTTCTCCTCGGAGCAGGGGCTTAAAATCGGCAAGCCCGTTTATGAAAACGGCACTGCTCTTACCTTAACGCCCTCCCAGTACAACAGAAACGACCTTGCGGATAAAACCATAAGCAGCCTTCAGCGTTTCTGCTCGGACAGGTATATCCTGTATCTCGCCCTGCCGCAGACCTTCGAGCAGAGCGACAGGCTGAGCGTCCCCTTTGAGGACTACAATTATCTTGCGTCCACCTTTAACTCAAATCTGATTCTCTTCCTTATAGGCTTCATAATCTCGATTATTCTGAGCCTTGCTCTTATTCTTACCTCCGGCGAAAGCCCGGACGGCGGCAGGCTGTACTTCATAGACCGCATATTCAACGACATACATTTCATCGTGTCCGGCGGTGTTATTGCGACAATGATTGTAATTGTCAGCGGAATGACGGTGAGCCTTGCGGAAAACATCGCCATACCGTTTATAGGCTACGATTCGCCGGAATACCGCTTTGAAGAGATTAATCAGTCCTTTGGCCTGATTGTGCCGTCGGCCTTGATGATTGCTGCAGCCGCCGGCCTTGAGCTGTTCAGCTCGATTTCAAGAAACACAAGGCTCAAAAGATACTTCTCCCACTCACTGACGGCGAAAATCCTCGCACTTCTGGGCAGGCTGTTCAGAAAGCTTGTCAAGCTCATAAAACGCTTCTTTGCTTTTATCTTTAAACCCTTCAAGCGAATCGCCCAAATGGCAAAGATGGTCACCACCGACAGCCTTAAAGCACTCAAGAAGAACCTTCTGCTCTTCGGACTGCTGTTTGTAGGCGCAAACGGCGTACTCATTCTCATCACGGGTATTTTTATGGTGCAGGTAATCGTCTACGGAGAATACGGCTTATTGGCTCTTATTCTTATAGGCCTGACCTTAGCCTTTAACGCAGCCTGCCTGTATAAGATTTTCATGTTCATCTCAGCACTTGACAATATTGCCTTTGCCGCCTCGCAGATTGCGCTCGGCAAATACGACAATGTCCTCAATCCGGCTGCCATGCCCCGGCCCTTAGCGGGTCTTGCAAGCGACATCATGAATATAAACGAGGGCACAAAGGCCGCAGTCGAAACCGCCGTAAAGGGCGAAAGGCTTAAAGCGGAGCTTATCACAAACGTGTCCCACGACCTTAAAACCCCGCTGACCTCGATTGTAAACTATGTTGACCTGCTCCAGCGCAGCGGCGAATACGGCGAGCCTGCAAACGAGTATATCGGCATATTAAAGGAAAAATCCAACCGCCTTAAAGGACTTATCGAGGACTTGATGGAGGCCTCAAAGGTGTCCACGGGCAACGTAAAGCTGAACCTTTCACCGGTCAATCTCTACGAGCTTGCGATGCAGATTAGCGGCGAAAACAGCGACGTGCTTGAGGAAAAGGGCATAGAAATCATAATCGCAAGCCCCGAAGTCCAGCCCATAGTTTTAGCCGACAGCCAGCAGACATGGCGCATTTTCGAGAACCTGTTCTCGAATGTCCGCAAGTACACCATGCCCGGCACAAGG
The DNA here is from genome assembly GCA_012520115.1 of Clostridiales bacterium. Taxonomy (GTDB): domain Bacteria; phylum Bacillota; class Clostridia; order Oscillospirales; family Acutalibacteraceae; genus DTU053. The sequence continues at coordinate 11,428 of JAAYOZ010000061.1, forward strand.
GTCTATGTGGAAACAAACGTGGAGAACGGCTACGGCTGCTTCTCTGTCAAGAACATCTCCGCCCATGCCCTCAACATCCCCGTAGAGGAGCTGACCCAGAGGTTCGTGAGAGCGGACGAGGCAAGAACGGGCGAGGGCAGCGGCCTCGGACTGTCAATCGCCGAAAGCCTCTGCGAGCTGCAAAAGGGACAGTTTACGATTCATATTGACGGAGATTTGTTTAAAGCTAAGGTCTGCCTGCCGATTTACAGAGGCGAACTCCCGCAAGCCTGATAAAAATAACACCGGCACTGCTTAAATGCAGTGCCTTTTTTTGTCTTAAATTCAGCCGGGTGTTAAATAGTTTTCAGACAAAGCCGTCAGTGATAATATCACCGTCTAAAATGTGAAAAAATATCATATTGTGTCGTTTGACTATTGGACAATGACACAAGCTTGTGATACAATGTCAGAAAAAGCAGCGCAGGCTGCAAAATCCGAAAATATTCTATTTCCGGAGAGAAGATGATAAAATGCGCAGGTTGCTTGATATTTCATCACAAAGGATAATAAAGATTCTCGAGCTTTTTGCACTAAGAGAGCAAAGTCTGACCTTCAAGGAAATCGCCAAGAGCGTGAAGGCAAGCGTCAGAACAGTCCATGATGACATTGCCTTTATCCGTGAAAGGTGGGGCGACCGGCTTGTTGTCGACGTTTCCGCCAAAAGCGGCGTTTCCATTAAGTCTTGCAGCATCTATACCCTCGAAACAATCTGCAAGGAGATTTTTATCGAGTCTCAGCCTTTACTGCTTTTTCAGGGCATTTTCTTCTACCCCTTCAAGAATGCCGAATTTCACAAGTCGAATGTCTTTGCAAGCCAGTCGACCCTTGCCAGAATGATTCTGAAGTTCAACGGCAAAAGGCACGACGACACGGGCGTCAGAATCGTAAAAAACAAGGAAGGCTATTATCTGCATGCCCCGGACGAGCAGCAGTTCAGACGGCTTTGCGCCTGGTTCAGCCTTGAGATTCGGGGGCTTGAAAGGAGCATGTTTGAGCAGTGGCTTAAAGATAATGAAATTGACCTGAGCGGCGATTATATGAGTCAGGTGCTTCGAGAGCTTAACCCGCATTATGACAGACTGTTAAGCGAGCACTCACGCATATATGATGCAATCTTCTTCTTAGTCTCGATGTTAAGGGAGATGCAGGGCTTTCATGCTCAGTCTTTCCCGCCTGAGTTTGAAGAGGAAATTTCCGACAGCACGTTAAACCTTGTCAGAAAAAAGTTCCCCGCTGCTACGAAAAACACCCTTAAAGCCATATGTGCAGGCCTGAAGATGCACCACAGGGACATAAGGACCTGTAAGGAATGGAACAACATCCGTATACACTTCGATGAGTTCTTGACAAATTCCCTCAAAATCATTGACCTGCTACCCGACGAATCCTGGCTTGAGGAGGGCTATACGGTTCTTGGCAGGGCGTACAACCTCGGTGTTTTCTTTAATATGAAGGCCTCGACCCTGTTTAACAGGGTGGAATACTTCGCCAGCCTGTTTAAGAGCAGAAACAAAGATGTCTACGACTATCTGTATCGGCAGACCGAGCTGCTGTCCGCTAAACTCGGCGTGAATCTGACCGAAAGCTTCCACAACATACTTTTCTGGCTGTGCGTCAGGCATCCGGATTTTTCGGGAGTGGCAATAAAGAAAAGGCTTCTTGTAATAGGCGATTTCAGCGAGAGACATACGGGCTTTATCGCAGACATCATCGAGGAGACCATCAACGGCGCAAAGACCCGCAAGGTCGAAACAATACCCTACTATCTGCACTCCGGCCAGCCCTTGCCCGAGCCGGACAGATATGACCTTGTGGCCTCCACCGTGCCGAACATCGCCTCAATGCTCCCCGATTTGAAGAAAACGAATATCATCGTGCTCAACGACTATCCTTCAGAGGAGAATATCTCGGAGATAAAGCTTGCCATAAGAAGTAATAACTGAAAGAAAAAATCAAAGCAGGGAGAAGCTATTGCCTCTCCCTGCTGTTATTATACTCTATTCCGGCTTTTTAAGCTGCTTCACAAGCTGGTTTCCGTATACGCTGACGCCGGTAACCAGGATTCCCTGAAGTACCGAGTCTGCGCTGAGTCCGTTAATCCCCACTGCGCCTAAGATGCCAATCGGCAGCAAAATGAGGGGGATGAATTTATCCGGAATTTTCTCTATCTCTTTTATTATCTGTCCTATAATCAATAAAGCCGGAACC
>JAAYOZ010000062.1 GCA_012520115.1 Clostridiales bacterium
ACTTCCGACTCAAAGGCAGAAGCAAACGAGGTCACCGCAGACTCCTTTGTCATAACCTTTGACCAGGCCAAAATCGATGAGGACTATGTGAACTCCTATGTAATAACCGTAAGGAATAAGGCTGACGGGGCTATCGAGAAGCAAATCAGCATCTGGTCAGAATATTACTTCTACAACATGCCAGAAAGGCTGTCATGGAAGATTGACGGACTTAAGTCCGACACCGAATATGAGGTGGAAATAATTGCAGAGAGCTTCTGGATGACTGAAAGCGACGAGGGGATTAAGACCAGCCTTAAAACCGCCGCAAAGTAAACAAAATAAAAAATATTAAACGAAGTCTTTCAGGCTTCGTTTTTTATTGCTCTGATTTGCCGTTTTTATATATGTTTTTATCGGCTGTTTTATTTATCGGCACCGCATTGTGACATATTATTAAATCCACGGCACATATAATAATTAGTAAACAAGCATATTGCTCTAATTTTTTGCTTTCAGGGCGCAGTGAAGAATACATCTGCCTTATGTTTAATAAAATGCTTATTATGCGGTTATGCCGGCGGAGGCTTTTATGAAGCAGGTAATCTACATAGACGTGCTTATTACCCTGAATATAATAATCGGCTGGCTGCTCATTTTAGCGGCCTCAAAAATACTGAGAGTAACCCCCACGCCGTTCAGACTATTGTTTGCCTCATTTTTATCAGGGGTTTACTCTCTTTTAATTCTTGCGCCCGAAATGATGTTTACACTTTCACTGCTTATCAAGCTGATTCTGTCAGTCAGCATCGTGGCCGTTGCCTTTAAGCCCACCACATTGAAGGCTTTAGTGCGGTATATTGCCGCCTTCTTCCTTGTAAACTTTACCTTTGCGGGCATTATGATGGCGATTTACATGCTGTTTAAGCCCAGCGGCATGACCTATAACAACGGCGCAGTATATTTTAATTTCAGTTTTCTGACTCTGCTTGCCTGCGCCGGAATTTCATATCTGCTTGTGAGCCTTTTCGGGCTGTATTTAAAGAGGAAAAGCACGGACGGGGATTTATATGACGTGAAAATCGAAACAGACGGGAAGTCAGTCAGCGCAAAGGGCCTGCTTGACAGCGGGAACAGCCTTTTTGACAGCTTTTCCGGCGCTCCCGTAATAATTTCCGACCCTGATTTTATTAAGCCTTTGATTCCGAAGGGTTTGCATAAGTTCTTTGACGGGGAATATGATACGGACTTACTGGAGCTTTTTCCCGACTGGAAAAGGCGTGTCAGGCTATTGCCCTGCGTTTCCGTAAACGGCAGCGGGCTGCTTGCGGCCTTCAATCCTGACTGCGTGACCGTGACTGACGGCAAGAAGGCCTTTGTGCACAAAAATATAAAGGTTGCCGTAAGTCGTGAGAAATTTGCTGCGGGCGAATACTCCGTATTATTGAACCCCGATGTTTTTTCCGAGGAGGTAAGCGCAAAGCCCCTTGCCGCCGCCGGCAGAATCTGAGGCCAAGAAAAGCAGGAGGTACAGACATGAAGATACCCTTAAAGCTCTTATTGCGTCTGCGACAGTTTAAAGAGAAAATGATAATGCTGTTTCTGGGGGACAATTCCTTCTACATCAACGGCCCTCAGACCCTGCCCCCGCCATTGTGCCGGGAGGAGGAGCAAAAGTGCATTGAGCGCATAAGAAACGGCGACGAGTCCGCAAGGGAGCCGCTTATAGTCCACAATCTGCGCCTTGTGGTCTACATAGCCAAAAGGTTCGAGAACTCCGGCGCAGGCGTGGAGGATTTAATCTCTATCGGCACAATAGGGCTTATTAAGGCCGTGAATACCTTCTGCCCCGATAAGAATATCAAGCTTGCTACCTATGCTTCACGGTGCATTGAGAACGAAATTCTGATGTATCTGAGAAAGATGAGCGCCTTAAAGTCCGAGATTTCCCTCGACGAGCCTTTAAATGTGGACTGGGACGGAAACGAGCTGCTTTTCTCCGATGTACTCAAAAACGACTCGGACTGCATCAGCGCAGACATTGAGCTGGAGGCGGAAAAGAGCCTGCTTATTGAAAGTGTCGAGAAGCTCAGCGAACGGGAGCGGCTTATAATCAATATGCGCTTCGGCATTGACGGCGGCAAGGAGCACACGCAAAAAGAGGTCGCCGATATCTTAGGTATTTCGCAGAGCTATATTTCAAGGCTTGAAAAGAGAATCATAGACCACCTTAAAAAGGAAATGGAGAAGGTGTCTTAGCCGAAAAAGCTGCCTTCCGTTTTAATTTGCCGAATTTTTCTGCGGGGCTTTCGCTTTTCGGTAAAATATGATATATTTGTAAGAGGTTTATCCGCAATGGAACCTCACAAAAAACGGAAGGATGTAGAGTATGAAGAAATATGTATGCTCGGTTTGCGGCTTTGTCTATGATGAAGAGAAGGGTCTGCCCGCAAAGGGTATTCCCGCAGGCACCAAATTTGAGGATTTGCCTAATGACTTTGTATGCCCCGTCTGCGGCGCAAAAAAGTCCAAGTTTAAGCCACAATAAGCATATGTTTGAATGTATTGAATGTAACTTGACAGGCAGATTTTATGCTTTCGGTTTTACGGTTTAAAGCGTCAGGATTTTAAAGTAATACCGAAATGTAAAAAATTTGCTTGACAAATTGCGTTTTTTTGTTTATATTCAGTACATACTTCAGGAGGTGTGAATTTATGACAAAAAAATCTAAAAGACTCGTTGCATTATTCCTTGCCGCAGTCATGATAGTTGCTGTTTTTGCTGGCTGCGCAAAGAAACCCGACACTGACACAACAAAAGAGAGCTGCACAGGTGCTGCTGTATCCTTCATGGGTGAAATCGTTATCGGTTCAACCGGTCCTCTTACCGGCGGTGCTGCTTCCTACGGCACATCCGTTAAGAACGGCGCTCAGATAGCTGTTGATGAAATCAACGCTGCCGGCGGCGTAAACGGCTACAAGCTGGTTTACTACTTTGAGGATGACGAGGCTACTGGCGACAAGGCTAAGGCTGCTTATGACAAGCTCATGGATAAGGGCATGCAGATTTTCCTCGGCGCTGTTACATCCGGTGCTTCAATCTCCCTTAACGACGCCATTAAAGAGGACGGAATCCTTCAGCTTACTCCCTCTGCTTCTCAGCTTGAGGCTGTTTCCGTAAACGATAACGCATTCCGTATCTGCTTCACAGACCCCATTCAGGGTCAGGCAATGGCTGAGTATGCTTACAATACTCTTAAGTACACCAAGGCTGCTCTGCTGTTCAACCAGGACGACTCTTACAGCACAGGCGTTAAGGATGCTTTCAAGGCTAAGTTCAAGGAGCTTGGCGGCAAGATTTCCGTTGAGACTTCCTTCACAGATGATGCTAAGGACTTCAACGCTCAGCTTACTCAGATCGCTTCCTCCGATGCAGAAGTAATCTTCATGCCTATCTACAACGATAAGGTTGCTCAGATTGCTCTTGCAGCAGACGCAAAGGGCGTTAAGCTCCCGATGCTCGGCTCCGACGGTTGGGACGGCGTTCTCGGCAAGTACCTCAAGACAGACGCTGAGAAGAAGCTTGTTGAAGGCGCTATCTTCCTTACTCCCTTCTTCGCAAGCGATTCTGATCCGAGAATCCAGAAGTTCGTATCAGCTTATACGGCAGCTTACAATGCAGAGCCCGACCAGTTCGCAGCAGACGGCTATGACGGCATCTACATAATCAAGGCAGCTCTTGAGAAGATTAATGCTACCGATAAGTTCAAAAACGAGGATCTTGTAGCAGCAATGGTCGGACTTGAGGTCGACGGTCTCACCGGCAAGATGAAGTTCGACAAGGACGGCGAACCCAACAAGAGCGCTAAGTTAGCTAAGATTGAAAACGGCACATACGTTTCAGTAAAGGTTGATTAATTAACTGCATAAAGGCCTGTTCCAAAAGAACAGGCCTTTTGTTATGCAACGAAATGTTTCGAATTGCCAAATATTTGGTAACAATGTGTAACAATCTTGAGAAAATATTGACAATCATTCGCTACTGTGCTATCATTCTGTCTGAGTTGAGCCTGAAAATGACTCACTTATAACCTATGAAAGGAGTACTAATTATGAAGAAATATGCCCTTAGGCTTGCAGCTCTTTCTCTTATCGCTGTATTAATGTTCGCATTCGTAGCCTGCAAGAAAAAGCCCGCTAACGATCCCACAACAACAGCAAGCGCAGCCAAGACAACAGCTGCAACAACTGTTGAGGATACCGCAGCAGAAACTGAAGAAGCTACAACAGTAAAAGCATAAATCCCGTTTGAGTCAGGTAGTTAGGGCTAATTTATTCCTAATAGTACCACGTTACTTACAGAAAAGCGAATAAGCAGAGAACCTCCCAAGCGTTAAGCTTGGGAGGTTTGGCTTTATTTAAATATCCTGTCGGTTCTGTATCGCATTTTAAAGCCCGTTTCCTCGTCCTTGAAAACTTTCGTGGACTTGAAAAAGGTGTTCTTTTTATGCTTATTAAGGATTTTTTCGCCCACCTGAATGGACTTATCGATATGTTCCATAGAAAGCTTGCCTGTCTTGTGGCTCCACCATATCTCATAGCCCTCCGAAAGCTCTTTGATGCGCCGTGCGCTGTCAAGCCACTCCTCGACGGACACGGTGAAGGGATAGTGCATCCAGACGTCGTCGGCTACGTTATCGCCCACAAATATGAGCTTGTCCTCCTCGTCACGAAGCACCATATGGCCTATGCTGTGGCCGGGAGTGAAGAAAGCGGTAATTGTCTTGCCGCCGAGATTGAATACCTGTCCTTCGCTTAAGGGCAGCAATCTCGTCCTGCATTCACGCTTAGGTATATCCTTTAAGGAAATGTTATTGCGCACCAGAACAGACTTGTACCTGTTTGCAGACCACTTTCTGAGCCATTTATTCAGGCGGGTCACAATCATATCCTTTTTGTGGACATAAAGCTCCTCGAACTGAATCATACCGCCGATATGGTCTGCATGGCCGTGTGTGGCGACGACTATGAGCGGCAGGTCGGTTATCGATTTTACGAAGCTTTTCAGGTCCGCAAGGCCTGTACCGCAATCGATGAGCATTGCCTTTTCGGTTCCCACAATGAGAAAAACAAGGTCAAAACCAAATTCGTTGATTTTGTAGACTCCAGGAGCTATCTGCTCGCATAAAGACTCGTTGTACTTATTCATCTCTTCCCCCAAAATGCGCTGAAATACGGCACGTGTGCGCCGTCCGATGAAGATTATAGCATAAAATGCCGTTTTAGAAAACTCCCGTGCCATATTTTCGCATAAAAAATCCGCCCGAAAGGGCGGATTAATTTGAATTTTTATCCGAATGGGAAGTAGAAGCTTGTGGTCGGTTCCTCCGTGACTGAGGTATCGCCCTTGTCCTCTTTAAGCGTTACCGTCACGTCAAACCGGTCGAGGGAGTAATTCTTGTTCACCCTGACTATTGTCAGTGTCAGCTTATCCCCTACCTTGGACTGCTCAATCAGATTCGGCAGCACATCAGTGTTGGTAAGGTCCTTGCCGTTTACGGCGATGATTAAATCTTTAACCTGAACCTTTGAGTTATAGAGGTCGCTGTCCGGGCTGATTTCTTCGATTACTATTGTGCCTGCGGGCAGGTCCTTAAGCTGGACTACTATGCTTAAATTCTGATATGCGCTTGCGGGCAGGTACTTAATGCCGAGCTTAGGCCTGTTGGGGACATAGCCGTTCTTGACAAGCTGGTTGAATATCTCCTGGAATATCTTGCTGGGAACCGCAAAGCCCATGCCTTCATAGTCTGTCGAAACAATCTTCATCGAGTTGATGCCGATGACCTGACCACGGGAGTTTACAAGGGCGCCGCCGGAGTTACCCGGGTTGATGGCTGCGGTGTGCTGGATGCAGATCATTGTGTAGCCGGTGCTGGAGGAGTTGATGGGGCGGTCGATTGCGGAGATTATGCCGTCCGTGAAGGAGCCTGCAAACTCTGTGCCGCCGGGGTTGCCTATGGCGTATACCTTCTGGCCGACCTCAAGGTTGTCAGAGCTGCCGAACTCGGCTGCCTTCAGACCCTTTGCCTTGATTCTGACAACGCCGATATCTGTGCGCTTGTCGTAGCCTACGACCTCTGCCACATAGTCGGTGCCGTCATAAAGCTGAACGGAGATGCTTGTGTTCCTGCTGTTGATGACATGGGCGCAGGTGATGATATAGGTATATTTGTGCTCTTCGTCCTCGCCCATGATTACGCCGGAGCCTTCGGTGTAGATGTTGCCGTCGCCCGCATATACAAGGATTCCGACCGCTGACTCTCTTATCTTCTTGTAGACGCTCGAAGCATCAAGGCTGTCGCCCGTGTTCTGTCCGTTTGTGGGCTGTTCGGAATCGTTAAGGTTAAGTGTCGGGGCTTTGTCTGCTCCTTCAATCTTTGTCTCATTCTCTGCGGCGGCGGTGGTGGTCGTATCAGCGCCGATGCTGCTGATTATGGGATAGAAGCCGTAGGCGACGATTGCAAGGACTATGACAACGATGATAAAGGCATAGACCTTGCTGCCCTTGCTTTTCTTAGGCGGGCGTCCGTAATAGCCCGAACCCGGCTGTCCGTAGGGGTGCTGATACTGTCCGTTTGAGAAGGGGGCGGAATCTCGATAGTTTGGACTCTGATAGCCCGAAGTCGGGTTCTGAGCGCTCTGAAAGCCTGAAGGATTCGGGTTCTGACTGCCCGTTTCGTTCGTCTGCGGCTGATTGGCGCTGTCCTGACCGCTCTGATTCTCTTCCGGGGTGGAATCAGGACCTGAACTATAAATAAAGCCGCTGCCGTTAAGACCGTTTATGCCGCTGTCAGGCTCACGGCCGTTTTCGTTATTATTTAAATTATTCTCTGAATTCATACAGTTGCCTCCATAAAGCAATGTGTTAATACTATATAGTTGAAAGCCTTAAAAAATGAGTGAAATTTTAAAATAAATACACCATTTGATAAATTCTTTCCCCTTCCGCCTTAATTAAAACAGGGAAAAATTAAAAGAACATTAAAGCCTTTAAATTAATTATAGGCTAAGGGCTCTGTATTAATGCCAGGAATGAAAACGGCAAATTCGGTATACTGGTCCTTTGTGCTGTTGGCCCTTATTGTGCCTCCGTGCATTTCGACAATGCTTTTTACGATATACAGACCGAGTCCTGCGCTCTTAGCGTCGAGGCTTCTTGATTTGTCGACCTTGTAGAACCTGTCGAAGATATTTGAGATTTCGTCCTTGGGGATATAGCTGCCCGTATTGCGGATGGCAAACTCCACTCCGTTCGGCTCCTCCGTTAAGGAGACGCTTATGGTGCCGCCCTCGTTCGTGAACTTGACCGCATTGTCAATAAGGTTATACACGACCTGATAAATCATATCCTCATCGGCGCTGACTATGGTGCTTTTGATTTTGTCAAGGCCGTAGACACTAATATGCTTCTCGGAAATTGGCCTTTCAAAGGTCACCATGGCCTTGAAAATCTGCTCGCTTATATTGAAGTCCTTGGGCCTTATCTGCACCTCGCCGGTTTCGATTTTGGAGAGGTTAAGCATTGAGGTGACAAGCCTTGAAAGCCTGCTGACCTCCGCCGACACTATCTGCAGATAGTGCTTTTGCTTACTTTCGTCAATGGTGCCGTCGAGTATGCCGTCGATGAAGCCTGCGATTGAGGTCATGGGGGTTTTTAATTCATGTGACACATTCGCAACGAAGCTGCGCCTCGACTCCTCAAGGGCGGACAGGGCGCCCGCCATGTAGTTTATGGAGGCGGAGAGGGTGGCTATTTCGTCGTTGCCCCTGACGGGCAGCCTGTATGCAAAATTGCCCTCGGCGTACTGCTTTATGGCCTTAGACATAAGATTAAGCGGCTTTGTGACGCTGTCTGAGATAATATACACGCTTGTAAGACCCACAATCATGGCAAAGAAGGCGGCGATGAGGAACATGTACAGAACCGAGAGGAAGTAGGGCTTGAAGGCCACACTGACCTGCTGGGCGGATATTACATATGCCCTCGTAGTGTCGTCAGTCTTTATGGGCATGGCTCCGAGGAAGTACTTTTCAACGGAACTTGAAAACCTGCCCGCAGCGCCGTAGCCCTCGGGGCCGATGTTCAGTATAAGCTCGTCGGTCACAAGTATGCCGTTTGTGGAGGGCTGTGCGACGATTGCCGTCATGTCCTCAGAGAGCATTTCCTTGCTGAATATGACCTTTCCGCTGCTGTCGCAGACGAAAATCGTGGAGTTGGAGCTTTCGGCCAGCCTTGAAAGTGCAGTGCAGATAAGAATAGCGGAATTCTGCCCCTCGATACTGGAGAGGTCGTCAAGCTTACCCGATTCATAAAAGCCGCCGACGAAGCTCGCCATGCTGAAGGCGTCGTTCTGCAGCGATTCAATACACTCCTTGCTCCAGAAGCCGGAGACAAAGACCATCATCAATAGTCCCAGGAACACAAGGCTCGACAGTATGATGAATGCAAGCACAAGGAACAGCCTTTTAAAGAAGGAGCCCTTCTGCATGAAAATTTTAAACGGTTTTAATATACTCAATACCCTTCACCTCAGGAATTATAAAAAAGGCGGCAAACCTGTTCGGATTTGCCGCATTGGGTGTCCTATCAGCCGTTAGCGGGCGGTTCCTTCGTTTCGAATTTATAGCCCACGCTCCATACGGTTTTTAATTCCCATTTGTCAGATACTCCTTCGAGCTTTTCACGAAGTCGCTTGACATGGACGTCAACGGTTCTCGAATCGCCGTAATAGTCAAAGCCCCATACCTCATCAAGAAGCTGATCCCTTGTAAAGACCCTGTTCGGATTGCTTGCGAGGTGGTAGATAAGCTCAAGCTCTTTCGGCGGTGTGTCTATCTGCACGCCGTTTACACGCAGCTCATAGTTGGTGAGGTTGATGACAAGCTTGTCGTAGCGTACCTCCTTGGTCTGCTCGGGTGCCTGAGTGCCGACACGCCTTAAAACAGCCTTGATTCTTGCTATGACCTCTTTTGTTTCAAAGGGCTTGACTATATAGTCGTCGGCGCCGAGTTCAAGACCGAGAACCTTGTCAAAGGTTTCGCCCTTGGCGGTGAGCATAATCACGGGAGTTGACGAAAGGGACCTGATTTTGCGGCAAACCTGCCAGCCGTCAAGGCCGGGCAGCATAATATCAAGCAGTACAAGGTCCGGCTTTACGGAGTTGAAGCTCTCGATAGCGTCCTGACCGTTGTTGAATATGACCGTTGAAAATCCCTCTTTTTCAAGATAAAGACGGAGAAGCTCGCATATATTGCCGTCGTCATCGACAATCATAATTTTTTCATTAGCCATTTTTTTTCTCCTTTTCTTTAGTACTGTGCGATTGCTTTAAAAAAAAGCGTAGCAACAATTCGTGAAATAATTATTAATTTATTCTGACAATCAGGGAAATAAATCGGCTTATAGTTAAATAAACGGCGGTCAGAACAGACGCCGTTTATATCTATTGCGGCCGGGTAATTTTTAGTGTTAATCCTCGACGGGTATGACCTCTTCGGGAATTTCCACTACCCCTTTTTGCCTTCTTCTCGCAAATACCGTCACGACCACCGCCGCTGCGGCTGTAATCGGGAGCAGTATGTAGACCATATTCTTCTTTACAAAGGATGCGGAGGATTCATTGTCGAACACGATTCTGCCGCCGGAATTGGAGGCACTGAGTCCGATTGCATAGCCGTCTGCGTCCGTCACATACTCATAGCCCTTGGGCGGCTCTATAAGGTCTTCCACCGGCAGATAGGGCACGACATTGACGGGGGGCTGAACCTCCGGTTCGGGAGCCTTTCCGGGCTCTTTATACTGATAATATGAGCCGTCGATTAAATCCGGAGCGTTGTGCAGCACCTGAGGAGTACCGCCGCCTTCATCTGCGGGAGCGTCGGGCAGGAAGGAAAGCTCAAGCAGATTTGCAGCCTGCTCGGAAACGCTATTGAAAAGCTTGTTTTCCTTAAGCGCACCGAAGCCGGGAAGCTTTTCGGCCTTGAGCAGGTCAAGACCGCCTATGCCGCTTAAGACTGCGCCTTTAAGCACCGTCGAGCCGGACTTGAAGGCATTCTCAAAGAAGCCCGAAAGGGAGTCTAAGGAAATATCGGAGAATGAGAAATCGGGAATAAGCAGTGAGGAAATGTCCTTAATCCTGTCGGGAACGCCGCCGATTATGGGATCGAGAACATCGGTGACGTCCTCCTTTGAGGGGAACAAATCGTTGATGAGGTCATCGATTGAGCCTACACCGCCGCCACCGCCGCCGTTGCTGCCGCCTGAAGCGGGCACAAGCTCGGTGCCGTTGACTATTGTGATTTTATATACGTTTGTATTGGTCGAGCCGTCCTTTGTGTAGCTGACCTTAATCTCGACAACCTGCTCTTTTAGGCTGGTATCGAGCGGAACTTCGGAATAATAATTGTCCTTAACCGGAACGCCGTTTGCGGTGATGACGACCTTTGCACCGTCGCCGTCCTTATAAAGTGCGGCGGGGTTAATCCAGATCGAGCTGCGCTTGTATTTAAGCGTGCCCTTGTAATTATAGATGTCGCAGTAGAACTCGCCTTCTTCAATGTCGAAGAAGTCGGTATTCTTGGCAACCGTCAGGAAGGCGTCTGTATAGTCGCTGTCTGAGCGGATTGAGAGGTTTGCCGTCTTGCCCATGAGCTGAAGTATGTACAGAGGCACCCTGTCATTAGCAATGGCCTTTTCGAGCTCGACAGGATCCAGAGAAACATCGTATTGCAGGCCGAGCATGGCTGCGAGATATTTGAGCTTAATCTCCTCAAAGCTTGCGCTCTTTGCGTCTATTGCTATGCCCTGCTTTTCGATTGTCATAACGGCGGTGAGCCTGTAAACCTCCTCCTTGGGAGTGTCCTTGGTCACCTCATAGCCAGCCGTATAGAGGGCCACCTTACAGGTTGCTACTATGTAGGATTCGAGATTTGTAAGCGAAACGTCATCTATCCACTTACCGAGCATGGACACATCCATGCCGAAAACCTTTGCTATAACCGTAATGGCCGCAGATTCAAGGCTTGTACCCTTCGGGAAGCTGGATATATCGAGGGATGAGCGGCTCATGGCGGCATAGAGGGTCCTTGCAAGTATCAATGTCGTACTGTCTTTAAGGCCGTTTTCGGGATATTTGATGCCGCTGCTCTGAAGCCAGAACTTAATATACTCGTCGCTGACATTCATCTCCGTTGCGGCGGAGAACTTGTTGAGCTGTTCCATGACATAGAGGTATGCGGCCTCCTGAGAGCTTGGGTCAAGCTCGTAAAGGTCAAGATAATAGCCGACGTTCTGGGCAAAGCTCTCCGGCGTGTCCGAATAGGGATAGTCGGGCTGAGCTATAAGCTTTACCCTTTCGGTAAGGCCCTGAACGGACAGCACATCCTCTTTAACGATTAAATCCTTGAGCCATGCGGTGTTCGGACTGTCATATGTAAATTGTGTTTCAACAAACATAATCGCTGCCGATGCAAGCATAGAGCTTGCCAGCATGGATGTTATAATTAAAACAGACAGGAGGGTCAGGACTAATCGTTTAGTAAGTTTCATTAGATTCCTCCGCTTGTAATAACAGTACGGTTTATATATACTTCCAAAAATAAAGACAATTCCAGACATAATCTTGTTATTATAATAAACCCTGCGTCATTAAAAGTCAATAGTAAAAACAGTCAGGAGAGCGAAAGTTTTCCGTTTTCTGGCGACTGTGCAGAAGGGCTGAAAGACTTGATATACCGGGCTTTTTAAGGCGAATTGACGCAAAAAAGTGCTGAACGGGAGATAAAATCAGATTTTGCTGCGTTAAGTGAATAAAAAATCAGAGGAAACCACATATGCGGTTTCCTCTGCATGCTTTATTTCAGCTTATTTCTTTTTCTTTGTAACTACGAATGCAGCTGCAGCAACAGCGAGTGTAGCGATAGCAGCGGATGCAAGAGCATCACCGGAGGAAAGACCGGTCTTCGGGATTGTGGTGGGCTTTGTTGTGGCAGGAGCAGTTGTTGTGGTAGCGGGAGCTGTTGTGGTCTCTTCTTCCTTGGGAGCCAATGTTACCTTAGCAACGTTAACCTTTGCATCGTTAACGGTGATAGGCTCATTTTCGATTGTGCCTGCCTCGAAAGCAGCCTTCTTAGCCTTAGCAGCGTCCTTAACCTTGAGGGTTACGACCATGAGTACGAAATTGTCAGCATTGACAGGCTCGTCTTCGTCATCGGAAGCTTCAACCTTGGTGGGGATTGCGAATGCGCCGCTAACTGATGTTGTGCCTGTGATAAGGTCGCCAACGATTGTAGCGCCGGAGTTCTTGGTGTCAATGCCGGGGCTCATCTTAACATAGCTGTAAGCGTCACCGTCAAACTTGAGATAGAAAGCACCGTCCATCAAGCCAGCTGCGTTCTTAAGAATAACATTAACCTTGACTTCGCCTTTGTCGTTAGCTTCGCCAACATTAATAGCAAGCTTAGGATCAGCGGCGAATGCTGTAAGAGCCATACCTGCCATAAGAGCAAGAACGACTAAACCAACAAGTAATTTCTTTGTAAGTTTCATTTCAACCATCCTTTAAAGATTTTTTATATAAAGAACCCGCGCCGGTTCCTTTATACCAAAAGTACAACCACATATCCGGTTATACGCAAGTATTATATCCGATTATATCATTAGCGTCAATACATTTTAGCAAAAAAATCTTTCCGTCAGTGCCATAATAACTCCGAAAAGTAAATATTAGTCATAGCCAAACTTTTGCAAAATACGATATGATAAGCCTTCTCACATTTTGTGCTTTTCTGTATAAACTAAGATTTACATACGCCATTTTTTAAGCTTACATAACCTGCCTTAAATAAATATTAAAATTCTCTGCATAGATTTGCATGGACTTTTCCGACCATGAAGGTTAATATTGTAAGCGAAGGGCGAAATATCGGCAATCAAACCTGCGTCATAACTTAGACTGTCGCCGCTTGATTATTGTTTCATTTTTTTATTCAAATATTTTTGATTATTTTTTCCTAAAGCTGTATAATCAAGATAACAAAATTACGGAGGTTTTTCAATGGCGCTAAGAACTAAGTTTACCGACAACCTTGATTTAAACTGCCCCTTGAATGAACATCCCCGTCCGCAGTTCATGCGTGAAAACTGGCTGTCTTTAAACGGTCAGTACGAATACGCCGTAACGAGAAACAAAAATACCTTCCCTAAGGAATATGACGGCCATATCACCGTGCCCTTTGCAATAGAGAGTGAGCTTTCCGGCGTAAAGCGCACTCTGCAGCCCGACGAGAGGCTATGGTACAGGCGGCTTTTCACCGTTCCCGACTCCTTTAAAGGCAAGAGGGTCATACTTCATTTTGATGCGGTCGACTGGCAGTGCCATGTCTATATAAACAAGCGCCCCGGAACGATTCACAAGGGCGGATACAGTGCCTTTTCGCTTGATATTACAGACCTTTTAAAGGACGGCGAGAACGAGCTGATAGTCAGGGTTTTCGACCCCTCCGACAAGGGTCTTCAGCAAAGGGGCAAGCAGACGCTCAAATCCCACGGTTTCTGGTACACGGCAACCTCGGGCATCTGGCAGCCTGTCTGGCTTGAGGCTGTGGAGACAGTGCATATTGATAAAATCCGCCTTACGCCCGATTTCGACAAGGGTAAAGTCAGAATACAGTCCTTTATAAAGGGCGCAAAGGGCGAAGTGCGTATTTCGGCAACCGTCACGGAGAAGCTTGACGGCGGCGAGGTCATATTCAGCGGGGATATCTCTGAGGATGACTGCATTGAGATTCCAGACTTTATTCCCTGGAGTCCCGAAAATCCGCACCTTTACGGACTGAGCCTTGAGCTTTATGCGGGCGATGAATTAAAAGACAGCGTAAAAAGCTATTTCGGAATAAGAAAATTCTCCGTCGGAAGGGACGGAAAGGGACTGCCGAGGCTTTTACTTAACAATAAGCCATACTTCCACAACGGCCTTCTTGACCAGGGCTACTGGCCTGAGTCGGGACTGACTCCCCCGTCGGACGAGGCCATGATTTACGATATTCAGACCATCAAGGATTTAGGCTTTAATATGCTCAGAAAGCATATTAAGGTGGAAATGTCACGCTGGTACTACCACTGCGACAGAATCGGCGTGCTTGTCTGGCAGGACATGCCGAACGGCGGCGGGCCGCTGAACGCCTTCTATGCGGGCGTTTTGCCGACGCTTCAGGTCAAGATTGACGACCATAACTACCCGATTTTCAAGCGTACCGACCCGCAGAACCGTGAGGAGTACCGCACAGAGCTGAAAGAGATGATTGATGAGCTGTACAATTACACCTCGATTTGCGTCTGGGTGCCCTTTAATGAGGGCTGGGGACAGTTTGAGGCGAAGGAAACAGGCGAATTCGTAAAGCAGTACGACCCATCGAGAATCGTCGACCACGCCAGCGGCTGGTATGACATGGGCGGCCCGGATTTGCTGAGTGTCCACCGCTATATTCTGCCCGTTACCCTGCCGAAAATCAAGGACAGACCTTACGCTCTGACAGAGTTCGGCGGCTATTCGCAGATAATTAAGGGACATGTCTATGACGAGAAAAAGAGCTTCGGCTATAAGATGTACCGCAGCAAGGAGACACTTACGGCGGCATATCGAAAGCTCTTCGAAAAGCAGATTATTCCGCTTATCGAAAAGGGACTGTCCGCAGCCGTATATACACAGGTTTCGGATGTGGAGTTTGAGGTAAACGGCATTATGACCTATGACAGAAGACTTGTTAAGATAGACGAGAACACGGTTAAGGAGCTTAACGAAAGGATGCGTCTGTAATGGCAGGAAACGAAAAGCAGAAGCTCAAATTGCTTGTCCTTATGGATATTTTCAGGCAGAAGACCGACGAGGAGCATATGATGTCCGCCTCGGAGCTTTGCGAGGAGCTTGAAAAGTACGACATCAGCGCAGAGCGCAAGTCAATCTATAAGGACATAGAGGTTTTGAAGGAGTACGGGCTTGACATAATCTATACCCGCAACCCTAAAAACGGCTACTTTCTGGGGCTGAGGGAATTTGAGGATGCGGAGATTAGGCTATTGTGCGATGCGGTTCAGGCTGCTGCCTTCATACCGGTACGCAAGACCCACGCTTTGCTCTCAAAAATCGGCTCACTGACAAGCGAACACCAGTTTGCGGCCATAAAAAAGCAGGTCTACATAGATAACAGGGCTAAATGCACAAATGAGGAGATTTTCTATAACATCGACCTGTTGGGCAAGGCGATTGCTCAGAATCTTCAGGTCAGCTTTGTTTACAGACGGCAGATTGTATCGGACACGGGAGACATAAGGTTCTCTGACAAGAGCTTTACATTAAGCCCCTATGCGATGATATGGTCTGACGACCACTACTATCTTGTGGGCAACAACGCAAAGTACGACAACCTGATGCACGCACGAATCGACCGCATTAGAAAGGTTGAAATCACGGACATACCCGCAAGGCATTTCTCCGAGGTATGCGACTACAAAATCGCCTTTGACTCTGCGGACTATGCCGCAAAGCATTTCAATATGTTCTCCGGCACGCCCGAAACGGTGACTTTGCTTTGCAGCAACAGCCTTTTGGAAATCGTGACAGACCATTTCGGCGACGGGGCTTCGCTTATGAAATACGACGAGAACAGGTTCACGGCCCGTGCCGAGGCTGCGGTCACGACGGGGCTTGTTTCGTGGATTGCTCAGTTCGGCAATCAGATAAAGGTGCTCTCCCCCGCTTCCTTACAGGAAATGGTGGCCGAGAGGGCAAGGCAGATTTTAGAGGTTTATTCGGATTAAACAGGAGTACGAAAATGGAATTCAGATACAGAACCAAAGGCACCTGCTCAACAGAGATTATATTAGAGCTTGACGAGGATAATATAATAAGGTCGGTCAGCTTCAGAAACGGGTGCAACGGCAATACTAAGGGCATTTCCGCCCTTGTGGTCGGCAGGAAGGCTGAAGAGGTAATCGACGCCCTTTCGGGCATTACCTGCGGCTTCAGAAAGACCTCATGCCCCGACCAGCTGTCAAAGGCGCTTCAGGCGGCCATAGGCGGCTGAGGCGGGCGGCACCGGCGAACGGGTCGCACAGCGGCGTGCAGGGTCGGCGCAGG
>JAAYOZ010000063.1 GCA_012520115.1 Clostridiales bacterium
AACATCCGCCGTGACCTCGCCTAAATAAAGGAAGGTAATCTTATCTGCGAAGAAATACATCAGAATACCGATGGAGGTCGAAACAACTGCGCTTGCGGCAAAGCAGTATTTGGCAATTGCGTTGACCCTTTTCACCTTGCCTGCTCCCCAGTTGTAGCTGATGGCGGGCTGCAGGGCGTCGCAGACACCGTAGAAGATGGACTGCACCCAGCCGTCCACGCTCATCAAAATGCCGTAGATGGACACGGCAATCGAGCCGCCCAGGCGCAAAAGCAGGGTATTCAGGACAATCGAAGTAAGTCGCCCCGCCGTGGTGCTTAAAAAATTCGGGGCGCCGCAGGCGACAATCTGTTTTATCATCGCCATGCTGAATTTAGGCTTGCAGAAGCGCAGCTCCATTTTGCCTATGACGAATGGGAAGAAGCTGATAAAGCCGCAGATAGCCATGCCCAGGTTCGATGCAATTCCGCAGCCGATAACTCCCCAGTCAAGCACAATGACAAAGAGTATCTGAAGCGCAAGGCACACAAAAGCCATCATCAGATTTATAAGCATGCTCGCCCTCGTCTTGCCGCAGATGCGAAGGTAGTTGTCCGCAGCGAAAAGTATGGTCACAAAGGGCGACAAAAGGGAGGCGATACGCAGGAAGGTGACGGCGTTCTCGGCAAGCTCGCCCTCTGCCTTCATCATGTTTATTATGTACGGTGCGGCGAAGTACATTAAAAGCCCCACAATGGCCGCCGATGCAAAAATCATAATCGAGGCGCAGGTAAAGATGTTATTGGCCTGCTTTTTGTCCTTCTGACCGAGGCTGACTGAAATAGGCACCGAGGAGCCGACGCCGATAAGGTCCGCCAGATTGGTGTTAAGCATGATAAAGGGCAGAGCCAGATTCAGCGCCGCAAAGGCCGTTTCGCCGAGCACCCGGCCTATGAACATGCCCTCGAACATAAAGTAAATGGAGATAGCCGACATGCCGATTGCGCCGGGAATCGCCGCTCTGAAAAACAGCCTGCCGGGGGAGGAATTTTCAAAGATGTGATGTAAGTTCAAGTTATTATCCTTTCAGAAGAAATAGGGCAGGCACTTTAAGCGCCAAACCCCTCAGAAGCAATATGATAAAGGGTTTTCATATCATTGTCAATATAATATTAGCGGTAAATCAATAATTTGATTAGATTATTACAACGTTATGATAGTATCTGACAAATGCACGGGGATTTCCCTATAATCATCGAATAAAAGAATTTTTACCTGAAACGTCTAAAGGTTTGTGATTTTACATAAAATTATCATTGTATTTTCATAATTATTGGTATAATATAATCATAAGAACGAATTTTTTGTTTATTTTCGACAAGAAACGGCGGTGATTGTTTGAGCAAATACCTGATAGTCAATGCGGACGACTTCGGCCTGTGCAAGTCGTCAAACGATGCGGTTATAGATTTGTTCCTTGACGGCAAGCTCTTATCCTCCACAATAATGTTCCCCTGTCCCGGTCACGCTCAGGCGGCCGAGTTTGCGGCGGCGCACCCGGAATACGCTATAGGCGTTCACCTGACCTTGACCAGCGAATGGCCTACATATAGGTGGAAGCCCCTTACCGACGGCAAGAGCCTTGTGGACGCTGACGGCTATATGTGGCGCAAGACCGAGGATGTGGAGAGAAACGCAGACTACAATGATTTGCGGCGTGAAATCGAGGCGCAGATAGAGAGGGCATATTCCTTCGGCATGACGCCCTCGCATATCGACAATCATATGGGCACCCTCTACGGCAACCGCACCGGACGCTTCGGGCTTTTAAAGCTCATAATGCAGATTGTCGGCGATAAGGACTTTTCGTACAGGCTTTATACAAAGGTCGACAAGAGCATGGTGCCCAGAGGCACGCCCTATCCCGTTTACAAGCTGTCGAGCCTGTATACCTCACACCTGGCCAGAAAATACAAGGTCATCCTGCCCGACTATCTGCTCTTTCCGGACTGGACTGCCGAGCTGAAAGCGAACGGCTACGAGGGCTATCGGGATACAATATTAAAGCTGTGGACGAATATACCTGACGGAGTGACCGAGACCTTTGTCCATCCGGCTCTCGAAACCGACGAATTAAAGGGAATCGTCGGCTCATGGCGGGACAGAGTTTGGGAATACTCTATCTTAAAGGACCCGGATACGCATAAATATTTAAAGGAACACGGCGTTACAATGATTAGCTACCGTGATTTAAGAAAAATGAAGAAAGGAAGAGTCTGATGAGTAACGCTTCACCGCTTACCAAGAGAGTACCGTCAATCGACCGCTTCAGGGGACTTGTAATCATCTGTATGATTATCTTCCAGTTTGCCGAGCATTTTAAGAACCTCGGCAAATGGGCAACGGTGTCCCTGCACGCTCCGAGCGAAGACGCAATCTATATACTCCCGAACCTTTCCCTTGCGGACTTAGTCGCTCCCGCATTCATTCTGGCAATCGGCCTTACCTTCGTTCCTTCGCTGCAAAGGCGCATGGAGAAGTACGGCAGAAAAGAGGCCGTCGGCCACGCCTTAAAGCGCTATCTGACTTTAATCGGCATAGGACTTGCAATGAACGGCATAAACGACATCCTTGACGGCGAGGAGGGAATAATCCCCACTATCGCAAAAGTCCTCGCTGTCGGTGTGCTGCTTATGGGACTTATCGGGCTTATCCTGAAAATCGCAAAGGTAAAGAAAAGGGATAAGTTCTACAAGGTTTACTGGATTTATATGTCCTTTGTCGGCGCCTTTGCCGTCGTCCTTGCCGCAGTCAACGCCTTTATGCTTGTCACAGGCAGGACAGATGAGTCCTACGGCCACTGGCTTGTGCTGCACCATATAGGCTTTGCGGGTCTTATCGCAATCCCCTTCGCCCTTATTCCCGACAAAAGAGGTCATTATATCAGACTCGGCACGGGCGCAGGACTTCTGGCGCTGTATGCAATCTTCCATGAGACCGATTTAGCTACGGACAAATTCCCCTCGAACCTTGAGCTTGTCGACAAGGTTGCCGACGGCGGCTTCTTAGGCGGCTTTGCATGGGGCGCAATGCTTCTGCTTTTCCTCTATTTTGCCGAGGAGTTCAGAAAAAGAAAGAACAAAAAGCTGCCGCCGTTGTCCTTCGGCATCTTTACGCTGATTTTCATAGCGCAGCTTATCATAAACTTTAAGACCCTGCCCGCAACTGATACCTGGGCCGGCGCACTGTCGGGCATCCTGCCCATAAACAAGGGCAGCGTCAGTCCCTCCTATGTTCTGATTGTAACCTACCTTGCGCTGCTTGTTTTCTATATCTTCGAGCTGTTCAATAATCTTGAAACCAAGTTCGACATCCTCGCATGGTGGGGCAAGAACCCGATACTGATGTACTGCATAGAGTTCGGCTTTGTGGGCGCCCTGACCGCCTTCCTCGGCGACTACTTTGAAACCGCTCCCACGGGCATTGCCGCAGTTATAGTTATCGGAGTCGGCGTATTGCTCACGGTTATTGCCTATATCCTCGACAAGAAAAAGGTCATCATAAAGCTGTAATGCCCCTATTGCAGCTGAGTGTCCCCAAAAAGCGATGCGGCTCAAATTAAGAGCCGCATTGCTTTTTGCCCTGAAATGTACTGTCCCCGCTTCCCCTTGTGCAGACCCGACCCCGCCCCGCCGAGGGGGCGTTCGCTCCCCGCCCCGACCTCAACTGAGAGGGGAGGGGTTGCTGTTCCACCGCCCGCCAGCTGTGGGGGAGTTCTCCACGCTGCCCGCATAGAGCAACGGCAACATCCGACCCCTGCCCGCCGACAAGGGGAGTGTGCCACCGCTTCGCCGCACACCGCCTCACCCCGCCCGCCGCCGACCTCATCCCGCCGCC
>JAAYOZ010000064.1 GCA_012520115.1 Clostridiales bacterium
CGAGCTTTTCATTGATGACAAGATTTAAGAGAATACCCCCTGCCATTAAGGGCGTGAGCAGCTTGCCGCAGAACTGCTTGCCGAATTTCTTCGTCAGGGCATAGTTTAAGGGGAAGGCCGAGGCCTCCGCAACACCCGCTATGGTCGTGATTATGTTGTATGCGCTCTGTTTTTGCGCAATGTATCTGAGGAAGTAATAATTTGAGTTGCCGTAAAAGCCCCTGCACATCATATAGAGTACGCTTATGGTAAAGTAGCGGCGGAAGGCCTTGTTCTTAAACACCTGGGTGAACTCGGCGAAAACCGCCTTGAGGTTCAGCGGCGGCACGTACATATTAAGGGAGCTGGGCTCCTTTGTGCCCTTGAAGGTATAGATAAGGGGCAGCGAGAACCACAGGCTGAGTATAATGCCGAGTATCATGAACTTACCTCGAAGCTCCGGATTCATAAGCTCCATATTGGTAAAGCCTAAAGAGAACGAAACGAGCATGAAGGAGGATATCATGCCGACGGAGTTCATTATGTACTCTACGGATTTGTACTGTGTCCTAAGGAAATACTCCGGCGCAAGCTCCGGCAGCATTGCGGTGTGCGGCACCGCTATTATCGTCGTCGCCGTGTTGAACAGCAGGTAGGCGCACATATAGTAAATCATTGTGGCTTTGCTGTTGCCCAGTGAGGAGATGCCGAAGGAATACCAAAGCATCAGGTAGGAAATCGCCAGCGGGAACATACCTATAAGCAGATATATCCTGTGCTTGCCGTATTTTGACCTTGTTCTGTCGGTTATGATGCCCATGGCCGGGTCCGTAATTGCGTCCCATATCTGAGACACGAGTATGACGAGGCCTGCCTGCGCAGTGGACAGACCCTCGACCTCCGTCAGAAAGGCAAGAAAATAAAGGCTTAATATGTAGCCCCCTCCGCCGAAGAATATGCTTGCGGAGTTGTAGCCTATCATCGGGCTTATTGTCTGTTTAAAATCGCCCTCGACACCGATTGCTTTTTTTACCTTGTTTCCTAATTCAGTTTTCCACGAACTCATCTGTCAACCCCCGAACACCGCAAAAGAAGCCTTTACGGTATCATGTTTTAGTAATTTAAACCGTAAGCAGAGAATATTGAGAAGTTTTCGTTTTTGTAAGGGCTCGCTAAAACTTGAGTGCCGCAAGAGGCTTGCCGAAATGACCCCGGCCTTTCATCTCCTTGGTGATGAAGTTATCCTTTGCCCAGCGTCTGCCCCAGAGGTTTGCCCAGCCCTCGCAGTAGAGCGTATAGTATGAGACGTCATTCTTCTTGCGGTATTTAACAAGGGGAGGCAGGCTGCACCAGACAGCGGAGGGGATGCCGACCACAAAGAAATAGAGAGGTCCCAGCAGCAGTGACTGAATGGTATGGCCGTATTCGTGAATTCTTGTGTCGTGCCGCCAGTCCATATTCGGCCTGGAGTTCATAAAAATGAATATTCCGAGGGAAACACCGCCGAAGTTCTCCTTTGCCACATATGTAACAACGGCGTAGTTGAACCTTTCATGCTCATTTTTGCGTGAAAGAATAAGATAGCCTATAAGACCCGCCAGATTCTGCGGCAGCCCCCATGTAAACTGGATAAGATAGAACAGAAACTTTTTCATTACAAGCACCCCCGAACATATATGTTATAATTTATATTACTAATTTAACACGCTAAATACAGAAAAGCAAACAATCATTAAAGCCGACTGCATAATTTTACAAAAAAACATCCGGATGCTCACTTTTCTCAAAAATGTCGCTTTTAAAGCGACCATCGGACATAAAAAAGGCGGTATCCTTAAATCACAATAGATTTAAGGAGGCTGCAATAATGAAAAAAGGCTTAACCGAACTTGTATTTATACTCGACAGGAGCGGCTCTATGAGCGGACTGGAAGCTGACACCATCGGCGGCTTTAATTCAATGCTCGCAAAGCAGAAGCAAATTGACGGCGAGTGCCGCATCACGACCGTACTGTTCGACAACTGCTATGAGCTGCTGCACGACCGCATTGATATCAGAGCGGTCAGCCCGATTACCGAAAAGGAGTATCAGGTACGGGGCACAACGGCCCTCTATGACGCAATCGGCAGGACGATTCACAAAACAGGCAATGCCCAGAAGCACACCGCCGCAGACTACCGTGCCGAAAAGGTGCTGTTTGTTATCATCACCGACGGCATGGAAAATTCGAGCAAAGAATACTCCGGCGCAAGGGTAAGAGAGCTGATTGAAAATCAGAAGGCTAAATACAACTGGGAGTTTATCTTCCTCGGGGCAAACATCGACGCCGTTGAGACTGCCGGCGGGCTCGGAATAGCTCCCGACAGGGCTGTCGATTACATTGCCGACAGCGAAGGCACAAGGCTGAACTTCGATGCTATGGCAGAGGCTACGGCGAAGTTCCGTGAGAGCGGAGTAGTTGACGAGGAATGC
>JAAYOZ010000065.1 GCA_012520115.1 Clostridiales bacterium
ACTGCACCGAGTCCAGCGAGCATAACGCAGAGTACAACAACTTGTTCATCAAGTCCAAGTACCCCGAGCTTATCGAGCGTTATAACATTCCCCTTGACGAATATCCCCGCCGCTGCATAAACCAGATTGCACGCTGGAAGGACAACAAGGTCAAGTATCTTAACGACGATGTAAGCCACAAGAAAACAGGCGAGTATGCTTCGGGAATCATGAACGCAATGATGACCGACGTACCGTTCAAAATCGGCGGCAACGTTCTCAATCAGGGTCTTATCAATAACCTTCCCAAGGAGGCCTGCGTAGAGGTCGCCTGCCTTGTAAACAAGTACGGTGTACAGCCCTGCATACAGCCCGACCTGCCCGTTCAGCTTGCCGCAATGAACATGACAATGATAAATGTTCAGCTGCTTACAATCGAGGCAGCCGTCACACGCAAGAAGGAGCATATCTATCAGGCAGCCATGCTTGACCCGCACTGCTCCTCAGAGCTTTCAATCGACGACATCGTAAAGATGTGCGACGACCTTATCGAGGCTCACGGCGACTGGCTTCCCAAGTATCATTAATCACACAATAACAATAAAAGCTCTCATGAAAATGAGAGCTTTTTGTAATGTTAAGTTTTATTTTTCGGACTCTATAGCCGAATCAGCCCAGTCCGCAATATCGTCAAAGATTGAGTACTTGCCGCACTCGTGAATAAGCTCGTTCCTGCAGCCCTCATACAGCTTCAGCACGGTGTTCTTGTGTCCCGCAGCCTGAAGCTTTTCAAAGACCTCCTTTGCCCCCTTGCCGTAATTTCCGATTGGGTCCTCGGTGCCGGAAATGAGCAGCAGATTAAGGTCTTTGGGCACGCTCTTATACCAGTCCTTTGTGTTGACCCTCTGCACAAGTGAGAGAATGTCGGCATAAGCGGAAACGGTCAGCCCCTCGGGGCAGCAGAGCGGGTCGTTTATAAACCTTTCCACATCCTCCTCGGAGGTACTCAGCCAGTCGAAATTGGTCTTGCAGGGCTTACACTTTTTGTTGTAAGAGCCTAAAATCAGGTTGTTTAAAAACTCCGAGCGGTAATCGCCGCCGTTCTTTTCCGACAGAATCCTTGCGGCGGCCCTGCCCACGGACACATAGGGGGGGGCGCTGCCGGTGCCGCAGAAAACGCAGCCCTGCAGGTCATATTTATGGGCGTTGCAGTATTCCCTCGCAATAAAGGAGCCGAAGCCCTGCCCGTACATAAAAATCGGCAGCCCCGCATATTTGGCGTTTATAAGCCTCGTCAGCTCATAGGTGTCCGCAATTAAAGTGGAGCTGCCGCTGTCGCCGAAGGAGCCCTTAGCCTCATCGGACAAAACCGACCTGCCGTGACCTATATGGTCGTGGGCAAACACGGCGTAGCCCCTCGAGCATAAGAATACGGCGAATTCCTTATACCTGTCGGAATGCTCCGCTATGCTGTGGACAAGCTGAAAAACTCCCTTAGTTTCGCTCGTATTATTCAGCTCAAAGCTCTGGGCGAAAATATCTCCGAGCCCGGAGGACGAGGGGAAAATAAATTCATTATGCTTTATAGACATATAAATATCCTTGCCTTTGAAAAACTAAATATAAAAAAAGAGGTTTTGTTGTTTTTTGTAATTATAACCTTAAATACTAATCTTAGCAAGTCAGAAAGATTAAATTACGGTTGCCGATTGATTTGTTAAATGCTACAATTAACCTGAATCTGCATGTATTTTTCTTCCTGAACAGATTTCACCCTCCGTTTCTTTGCCGATTTTGCTAATACTTTTTATCAAAACGGGCAAAATAGATTGACGGAGGGATATAAATGATATTTGAAAAATCGTCTTTTGCTGCTTCTGACGGTGACTTTACGACTCCCGCACCGTCGCCCATTTTGCCTGAGATAAAGGGCGATGACGAGTCAAATCAGACCCCGGAGGAAACCAACGAATTAATAAAGGAATCGGGCACCGTCACGGTCAACAAAGAGGGCAGGCTTATCCATTGCCTTACAATAATCGGACAAATAGAAGGGCATTACACCCTGCCTGCTCAGACAAAGACAACAAAGTACGAGCATGTAATTCCGCAAATCGTAGCGGTGGAGGAAAGCCGTGAAATCGACGGGCTTATAATCATATTAAACACCGTCGGCGGCGATATAGAGGCGGGTCTTGCAATAGCGGAGCTGATAGCGGGCATGAAAAAGCCCGCCGTGTCCCTTGTTTTGGGCGGCGGTCACTCAATAGGCGTTCCCCTTGCCGTTGCGGCAAAGCGTTCCTTCATTGCGCCCACGGCGACCATGACGATTCACCCGGTCAGGATGAACGGCCTTGTCCTCGGAGTGGAGCAGACCTTCGCATATTTCCAGAGCATACAGGAGCGAATCGTTAAATTCGTCGCCGATAACTCAAATATGCCCGCCGACAGGTTCAGGGAGCTTATGCTCACATCCGGCGAGCTTGTTATGGACGTGGGCACCATTCTCAACGGCGAACAGGCCGTAAACGAAGGGCTTATAGACTCCCTCGGCAGCCTTTCCACAGCCCTCGCAGAGCTTTATAATATGATTGAGGAGCAAAAGGCTCAAGAGGCGAAAGAGGAAAGTAAACCCGAAGAAAACAGCGACGAAAATAAGGAGGCGCAAAAAAGCGAAGCTAATCCGAAACAAGAGTAAAAAGTGCGGTTTTCGCACATACATATTAGTAAATCTATTTTGAAAGGTCAGCTTAATATGGAAATCATTAAATCAATACTGCTCGGCATTGTTCAGGGCATTACCGAGTTTTTGCCTATCTCAAGCAGCGGTCACCTGTCACTTTTTCAGTACTTTTTAGGCTCAACCGGCGAGGAATCGCTTCTGCTTACAGTCCTTTTACATATCGGCACACTGCTTGCGGTTTTCATAGTTTTCTACAAAACAATCTTAGAAATCTTCCTCGAATGCTTTAAGCTTGTAAAGGACGTCTTAACGGGCAAGTTCAGTTTTAAGAATATGTCCGAAGCCAGAACAATGCTGTTCATGTTTGTAATATCCTGCGTCCCTCTTCTGGTTCTGCTCATACCGCTGCCGGGGGATATGCGTGTAATGGATAAGCTGAAGGTTTTCTCCACAGACAACAGCATTCTTGCTGAGGGCGTATGCTTCCTATTGACAGCCGTTCTTTTGATAGCAGGCTCATGGATGGCAAAGAACAAACTCTCAGAGCGCAAGATTTCACCCAAAAGCGCACTCGGAATCGGCATAGCACAGCTTGTCGCCGCCGCCTTCCCGGGAATTTCGAGGTCCGGCAGCACAATCTCCACAGGCCTTATCTTCGGACTTTCAAGGGAGTACATGGTCAAATATTCGTTCATTCTGGGCATACCCGCAATCCTTGCGGCAAATGCGGTTGAAATCAAGGACGCAATCAGCACGGGCAGTGAATTAAACCCCGTAGCCGCCATTGCGGGCATGATAACAGCCGCCGCAGTCGGCGTTGCGGCTATCAAGGCAATTCAGTTCTTACTTAAAAAGGATATGTTCAAGTACTTCGGCTATTACTGCGCCGCAGTCGGCGTCTTTGCGATAGTCGTAAGTTTCATCGAGGTATTATAAAAGCAAAGTTGTTTAAAAGCAGGAAAGGACAGAAGCATTATGGCTGAAACAAAAAAGAATAATGCGTCATCAAAAAGGCCGCCAGCCTCAAGCGGCAGGCCGAAAAGCGGCACGACGGGCGGACAGAGAAAGAATACAAAGGGCAATCCCTCTAAAAACGTTGCCCCCTATGACGAGTATTCCCCTCTATATCTGAACGGACAGTTCTGGGCGATTATTCTGTTTGCTCTCGCCATTTTTCTTTTGGTGCTGAGCATTTTTAAAGGCGGCCCGGATACAATCTGGACTAAGATGCGTGAAATCCGCTTCGGTTTACTCGGCTTCTCCTCCTTCTTATACCCCCTGGCGCTGATTTACTTATCCGTCATGCTTACCTTAAACAAGCGGAGAACCGCCATAATCACCGGTGCGGCTTCATTCTTTGTCACTATATTGTTCATAAGCGCCCTTATATTCATTTCAAGGGCCGAGCCGCCCTTTGAGGTACTAAACGACGCAAAGGCGCAGTACAAGCTCTTTGCCGATTACGGCAGCATGAGCGGAAGCGGCTTTTTCGGCGCAATCTTAGGCGGCCTGCTAATAAGCATCGCCGACAGCAAGGCCCCCGCAGTCGTCATCTCCTTACTTACAATCTTCGTATTATTCATGCTTGTGAGCGGGACAACCCTCAATAAGCTCTTTAAAACAGTCGGCAAGCCGGTCAAAAAGGTCGCCGAAATCTCCACCGAAAAGATTGAGGAAATCAAGAACAGGCCGAGGTTTGAGCCTGATGTGGACTTAGGCCCGCCTCCGGCAGCAGAGCCTTCCGCATTTGACGACGAGAAGGAAACTCCCCCCGTGTCCGGTTACCCGAATGTCTTTGACAACACAGGAGAAAGCCAGGAAAAAGCCGTAATCATTGATATCCCCCTCGACAGGGAGGAGGCTCTCGCCAGAAAACGCACGGCCGAGCCGCCTAAGGAAAAGCCGAAATCGGTCTTTGATGAAGTTAAGGAAGACAAGACAAAGGAGCGGGAGGAAAAAATCTTTGCCCTTGACCCCGTAATTGAAATAGAAAATAAGCCCGAAAAGGCCTATGTTCTGCCGCCCGTAAACCTGTTGAATCTGCCCAAAGGTCAGCAGGCCTCTCAGACTTCCGCAGAGCTTCAGGCCAACGGCGAAAAGCTGATAAGAGCTTTAAGGAGCTTTAATGTTGAAGCTTCACTTATAAACATTGTCCCCGGCCCCTCCGTCACGAGATACGAGGTCGCCCCGGCACCGGGAGTTAAAATCAGCAGGTTCACAAGCCTTGCTGAGGACCTTGCGCTGCACCTTGCCGCTCCCGCAGGTGTCAGAATCGAAGCGCCCATACCCAATAAATCTGCCATAGGCATAGAGATTCCCAACAGCGGCAGAATCACCGTTCCCATACGCTCCATTATCGACAGCGATAATTACAGAAAGAACAAGAGCCTCTTAAAGGTAGCCTTAGGCAAGGACATTTCGGGCGTACCCGTATGTGCTGACCTTGCTAAAATGCCCCACCTGCTCATAGCCGGCACCACAGGCTCCGGCAAGTCCGTTGCCCTCAACGCCATGATTGTCAGCCTGCTTTACAACGCCACGCCGGATGAAGTAAAGCTCCTGCTCATTGACCCGAAGCAGGTCGAGTTCTCCGTCTACAACGGCATACCGCACCTGCTTGTACCCGTTGTCTCCGACCCGAGAAAGGCCTCCGGCGCCTTAGGCTGGGCGGTCAAGGAAATGATAGACCGCTATAAGCGCCTTAACGACAACGGCGTAAGGGACATTAAAGCATACAATACCCTTTGCCAGACTGACGACGAGCTGCAGAAAATGCCTCAGATAGTAATAGTCATAGACGAGCTTTCCGACCTCATGGCGGTTGCCCCCTCCGAGGTCGAGGACTCGATTATGCGCCTTGCCCAGATGGCAAGAGCCGCAGGCATACACCTTGTAGTCGCAACACAGCGCCCCTCTGTCGATGTCATTACGGGACTGATTAAGGCCAATATCCCCAGCCGCATAGCCCTGTCCGTATCCTCACAGATTGACTCGAGAACGATAATCGACTCCGCAGGAGCGGAAAAGCTCTTAGGCCTCGGCGATATGCTGTTCTGCCCCGTCGGAGCGCCCAAGCCCATAAGAATACAGGGCTGCTACCTGTCCGATAAGGAAATCGAGCAGGTGGTCGAGTTCACCAAGAAGCAGGGCGAGAGCAACTATGATGAGGATGTCGCAAGCGAGATTGAGCGTCAGGCGGCACAGGAGAAAAAGAAGCCCGGCTCCGGCTCCTCTGACAGCCTTGACGATTCCACAAAGGACCTGCTTATGAAGGCGGCGGAGTTTGTAATATCGAATCCCGATAAGGCCTCCATTTCCGCACTTCAAAGAAAGCTGAGCCTCGGCTTTGCAAAGGCCGGCAGAATGATGGACGAGCTTGAAGAGCGAGGCATAGTCGGCCCCCATGAGGGCAGCAAGCCCAGGAAGGTGCTTATGACAAAGGCTCAGTGGCTTGAAATGAACGCCCTGCAGCCCGACAGCCTCGGCGACGAAGCCGAAGAGACAGAAACCGCTGACATAATTTAACCTTTAAGGAGGTATAATATGCAGGCCGGTAAAAGAAAGCGTTTAGCTATCCTTTCATCCGTAGCACTTGTTCTCCTTTTAGCCGTAATCTCACCCTTCTTATTCGGCAAGGATACAGGCGGCCCCCTGCCCACAATCAGCGATTTGGTCGCATCGATTAAGGACAAAGACAATACGACTCAAGCACCGCAAATCCCAAACGAGCTAAAGATTACATACATAGATGTGAGGCAGGGCGACAGCAGCCTCATACAGTGCGGCGATAAGCTGATGCTCATTGATGCGGGCGAGGGCGGTAACGAAGAAAAAATCCTGAATCTTATTAAAGATACAGGCATAAACAAAATCGATATTTTAGTCGCAACCCACCCGCATTCGGACCATATCGGCTCGCTGCCCGCAATTCTTGAGAGCATTGAAGTTTCAACAATAATAATGCCCTATATCTCAGAGCAGTCCCAGCCGACAACGAAGCTCTATGAAAAATTCCTCGATGCTGTTGCAGCCTCCGGCGCAAAGGTTGAAAGGGCGCAGCCCGGCAAGCAGTATTCGCTTAATGACCTTGAGATAACCATTCTCGGCCCCCATAAGGACACGGGCGAGCTTAACAACCTTTCGGTAGTATTAAGGGCGGACTTTAAGGATACCTCCTTTTTATTCACAGCCGATGCGGAGAAAAAGGCAGAGCAGGATATATTGAATAACGACCTCAATATAAAGGCGGACGTTATCAAAATCGGCCACCACGGCAGCAACAGTTCCACCACGGAAGCCTATCTGAAAAAGGTAAGTCCCAAGTATGCAATCATATCCTGCGGCACCGGCAACCGCTACGGCCACCCTGCTAAGGTTACACTGGATTTGCTGAATAAATACAACATCAAGTATTACAGAACCGACTATAACGGTAATATTACAGTCAAAAGCGACGGTAAGAATATTGATATAAGCTCAGAGCGTTAATCCCGAAGGAGGCGTGTTCGTGTACAGCATAGACAGGTTTGAAGGCCATATTGCGATAATAGAGGACGACGACGGCAAGTTCATAGAAGTCAACCGCTCATTGCTTCCGGCAAATGTTAAGGAGTGCAGCATACTCAGAAAACAGCCCGACGGCACTTTTCTCCTCGACGAAGAAGCCACAGCCGAGAGAAAAAGAAAGCTCAAGGCAAAGCAGGACGCCCTTTTCGGCAATTAAACAGAGCGGTTTTGGCAGAAATCATAGTTTTCAATAATTTCAGCAGACAGCATAAAAAATGCTGTCTCTTTTTTTGTGGGAACTGCTAAAGTCGATGGAAACGAAATAAATAATAATCGGAATATATGCTAAAATGCTCTTGCTCTTTTACCGGTGAATAGACTATAATATAGTCATGTAATAATGGAGTAAATTTACTTTGTTCAACAGGTTCGGCTAAATTTTGGATTTTGGGGATGCATGTGAAAATTACCGTTTTTCAAAAGGGTTTTAACTATTCTCAGGACGGGCAGGGCAACAGGCTTGTCTTTCACCTTCAGGGCTGCAATATGCACTGCCCCTGGTGTGCCAATCCTGAGGGGATTCCGACCGTCCCGCCCATAATGGTAAATAAGGATAAGCTCCTTGACACTGCCTGTCCCTGCGGTGCGGTCAGAAACGGCGAGCTTGACCGCAGCTTCTGCGAGGCTTGCAAGGACAGAAAATGCCTTGACTCACAGGCTAATCTGGGACTCAGCACCGCCGGAAGTGACTGGGACACAGACGAAATGGTAAAAGAAGCGATAAAATGTAAACCGATGTATTTTGACAGTGGGGGAGTCACCTTCACAGGCGGCGAGCCGACAATGCAGTTTGACGCCCTCATGGACGTATATAAAAAGCTTAAAGAGAACGGCATACATACGGCAATCGAAACCAACGGAACAAGCATCAGATTAAAAGAGCTGCTGCCGTTCATCGACCAGCTCATAATCGACTTAAAGCACCACGACAGCGAAAAGCAAAGGGCAGTCACGGGAGTCGGGAACGAAACCACAAAGGCAAATATAGAGTATGCCCTGAAGGAAGGAAAGCCGGTACTTGTCCGAATCCCGCTTGTAAACGGTTTTAATGCTGACAAAGCCGACGCAGAGCACTTTGCGGATTATTTTGAATCAATCAACGCCCCGAACCTTTCCGTCGAGCTTCTCTCATACCACGAGTTCGGCAAAGACAAGTGGCAGAAATGCGGCATGGAATATACCGTAAAGGACGGCCGCTTAAAGCCCGGCACGGTAAAAATGTTTGAGGATATTTTCAAAGAGCGGGGCATAAACACAATAAGAACATAAGAGCAGTTTTATATAGCAATCACGGAGGAGAGTATCATGTCTATTCAAGCTATTTACACACAGGACAGAATAACCGAGCTGGC
Organism: Clostridiales bacterium; assembly: GCA_012520115.1. Lineage (GTDB taxonomy): Bacteria > Bacillota > Clostridia > Oscillospirales > Acutalibacteraceae > DTU053. Next base: position 8,581 of record JAAYOZ010000065.1, read on the forward strand.
AAAGGCGCTTTTCAAGGAAGAGCGCAGCAAAATGCGCCTTGACGGCTGGTTCAGAATCAAGGAAATACAAAAAGAAGCGGACGAGAAATACAAGGGCGAACATATAGAGCTCAGAGCCGCCAAAACCTTAAAGGATATAGCCGAAAAGCTGCCGATAGATATAAGCGATTACGCCGTATTCGCAGGCATACAGGACGATGCCTTTGCAAGAAGCTATGCGCTTATTAACCCCACCTTCGAGGTCGAATCCTTCTCCGGCTACTGCGACCCGACAGCCGTGTTTAACGACATCGAGCCGTCAGAGGATATCTCCGCAGAGCGCATTGAGGAAATGCGTGAGTACAATAAGGACACCGACTATGTAAGGCAGCTTTCCGATACATATAAAAAGTGCGAGCAGTATACATCAGAGGTCGTTTTCTTCGTAGAGCAGGTTACGGGACACCTTATCCCCGATATGAAGCCCGCAATCGCCCACGGCGTTAATAAATTAATAGAGGATATAAACTTAAGGCTCAAAGCAGAATCTGACGCAGAGCGCAGAACTAACCTTGAGGCAATGAAGCTTGCTCTCGAGGCAGTTATTATCCTTGCCGGCAGATATTCGGCCCTCGCAGCCGAAAAGGCACTTAAGGCAGAAGGCGAGTCAAAAGAGCGCTTTGAGCTTATGGCAAAGACACTTCAGAAGATTCCCGCAAACTCAGCGGACAATTTATATGAAGCAATACAGAGCTTTATTCTGCTCTGGCAGGTAATGTGCGTGGAGCAGTCCCCGAACCCCTTCGCCTTCTCAATAGGCAATGCGGACAGGATTTTCGAGCCTTACAGGGCAAAAGAGAATCTCAGCAGGGACTATGCCGCTGCACTGTTCAAGCACTTCCTTGTTTTCTTTAATGTTGCAGACAGAAGCTGGGCAATATCCCAGAACATAATCGTCGGCGGCAGAGACGTTGACGGCACGGACCTTACAAACGAAAGCACCTTCGCTCTGTTCGACGCTTATTATGATATGAACCTGCCCCAGCCGATACTCTCGGTCAAGCTCCATAAGAACACCCCCGACAGCATTTATGAAGCCATGGGCAAATTCTTCTTCACCCCCGGCGCACTCACCCCGTCGCTCTTTAACGACGACGCCCTGTTCGAGGTGCTGTCGAGAGCCGGCGTGGAGAAAGAGGACCTGCCTGATTACTCCATAGCAGGCTGTCAGGAGCCGCTTATCATGGGCAAGGACAACGGCAATACCACAAACAGCTGGCTTAATCTCGGCAAAATCCTTGAGTTGACAATTAACGACGGCGTTTCAACCGTAACAGGCGAGAGGGTAGACGAGCCCACTGGCCCGAATGACGCTGTCGAAAGGCTGAGACAAGTCAGAGAGTTGTTCTATAAGAATGTAGAAAAATATGCAAAGATAATGGCAGACAGCGCAAACGGCGCTTCACGTGCCCTTTCAAACCTTCGTGTGCCCTTCCTGAGCGTGCTCATGGGCTGCACCGAAAAGGGCTATGACCTGCGTGACTGTGAAAATCAGGGCACAAAGTACAACGGCAGCGGATGTCTTATTCACGGCGTTTCCGTGGTTGCCGATTCTTTTGTGGCTATAGATAAACTTCTCGAGGAAAGACCCGAGGATGCCGACAGACTCATTAAAGCCCTTCAGAACAACTTCGAGGGCGACGAGGAATTAAGGCGCTACCTTGAGGCTGCTCCCAAGTTCGGCAACAACGACGATACGGCGGACAGCGAAGCGGCAGAAGTAGCAAACAGAGTGGCCGACATAGTCGCATCTCAAAGGAACTACCTCGGCAACCCCTTCCGTCCTGACTTCAGCACACCCTCTACACACCTGCTTTACGGCTATTGGGTAGGCGCTACTCCCGACGGCAGAAAGTCAAGAGATATGCTCAACTACGGACTTGACCCCCTCTACGGCGATGCACATCAGGGCTTAGGCTTCAGAACACTTTCAGCCTTCAGGCTGCCTTATGAAAAAATGAACGGCGGCTATGCCTCACACTTCGGCATCGACCCGAAATACTTCTCAAGCGAAACCTATGAGGGCAAGGGCATTGACTTTAAAAAGAGGGTAATAGCACCCCTGTTCTTCAACGAGGCAAAGGAAGGAGTTTCACCCTTCTATCTCTATGTGAATGTAACAACTGCGGAGATTCTGCGCAAGGTTCTCGCAAATCCCAAAAAATACGCACCCAGCGGAGTTTACATAATGCGTATTCACGGAACATTCGTAAACTTCCTTGACTTATCGCCTGCTATCCAGAAGGATATCATCACAAGGCTTGACCCTGATTCAACATCATTGTAGGAGGACAAAATATGAAGCTGCTTGGCTTAGATATCGGCACCACTTCAATTTGTGTAGATGTTATTGATTCGGAAACGGGCGAGGTTATAGCTACCTCAAATGTCCCGAACAGCTCATTCATCCACACGGCAAAACCATATGAAAAAATACAGGACCCTGCCCGCATTGTTACGGTTGCGGAGCATGCGGTCGAGGCTATGATTACAAAGCATTCACCGATAGCCGCCATAGGCATTTCCGGTCAGATGCACGGAATACTGTATCTGAATGCAGAGGGTAATGCCGTCAGTCCCCTTTATATCTGGCAGGACGGCAGGGGAGACCTTGAGTATAAAGACGGCAAGAGCTATGCTGAATATATGTCGGAGCAGACCGGCTGCAATTTGGCAACAGGCTTCGGAGCGGTCACGCATTTCTATAACTCAAATAATTCCCTTGTTCCCGAAGGCACCGTCAGACTCTCCACGATACACGACTATGTGGGCATGAAGCTGACAGGCGGCAAGGAGCCTATTACCCATGTGTCCGACGCTGCAAGCCTCGGCCTGTTCAATGTGGAGGAGGGCGTTTTTGACGTTGCGGCTATCGAAAAGCTCGGCCTTATTCCGTCATTCTTCCCGAAGGCAACAGGCGGCTTTGACATAATAGGCAAGACAAAGCACGGCATACCCGTTGCTGTTGCCATAGGCGACAATCAGGCAAGCTTCATGGGCTCGGTCAGGGAAGCCGAAAGCAGCATACTTGTCAATGTGGGCACCGGCGGTCAGGTCTCTATGATGACTGACAAGCCCTTTAACAATCAATATATCGAAACCCGCCCCTATGCGGACGGCAAGTACCTGCTTGTAGGTCCGGCGCTTTGCGGCGGCAGGGCTTATGCTATACTCGAAAGACTCTTCCGCACAATCGTTATCTTAGCGGAAGGCGAAGTCAATACAATGTATCCGGTCATGGACAAGCTCTCCGAAGGCTACAGAACGCTTACAAATAAGCTTGAGGTCTCCACGCTGTTCTGAGGTGAAAGAGGCAATCCGGGCAAGC